>JADFHG010000111.1 GCA_022567365.1 Planctomycetota bacterium
CGCAGTGACCCTTCCACACCGAGGCGATGCCTCTTGGAGAACGGCGCCACCGGACCCGTGGCTTGGCCAGGCGGCCTCTCCACCCCGCAATGTCCACCGAGATGCGGCAACTTGCCGTCCACCGCCGGGCGCGGTTGGAACCCGACCAACGGACCGCCAAGGGACGGCTGGTGAAGTGCGTGGTCGGCGTTATTACGTTCGGTCCGCTCGGCAATCCGTGCTTCAGTAAGTCCCACCGGCGGTATCTCCCGGATTGACAGTATTTCCGCACCGTGGTACTCTGCGATGGATGCTGCTCGCGTCCCGTAAATCCTTGATCTTCAAGAGCTTACAGGATTCGTGATCGCGAATACGCCCTGCTGACCGGTTCGCACGCCTCCAGTGTGCCGCCGACCCGGAGTTTTCGGGTCGGCGTTGAGCGATAGGCATAGCAAAGTCCGCTCCCTCACGGTCGCGGTTCGGATTTGGGTCACCGCCCAACCCGCAAGTTCATGCGTGGCGATGCACCAGCAGCCTGAGAGAAAACGTGTGGCATGGGCTTCCAGCCCGTGTTTTCACCGCAAGATGTCGGTGCCACACCCAAGAATTGACTTCTGCAACTGCCCGCCAGGTAGACAACCATGGACGTCATCGTCGTTATGAAGGCCGCCGCGAGCGATGACGACGTGGCGCGCGTCGCCGATCGAATCACCGAACTCGGCCTCGTACCGCATCCGTCCAAGGGCGAATTTCGAACGATCGTGGGGGCGATTGGTGAAAAGACGCCGCAGACCCGCGAACAACTCGAACAACTGCCCGGCGTTGACGAGGTGATGGTGATCAGCCAACCGTACAAGCTCGCCTCGCGCGAGTTCCACGAGGCCGACACCATTCTGGACGTCAAGGGTATCCGTATCGGGGGCTCCCACGTCAACATCATCGCCGGACCCTGCGCCATCGAGAGTCGAGAGGTTCTGTTCGGTGTCGGGCGGGCGGTAAAAGAGGCCGGCGCGTCCATCCTGCGCGGCGGGGCGTATAAGCCGCGTAGCTCTCCCTACTCGTTCCAGGGGCGCGGGCGCGAGGGGCTCGTCCTGCTCAAAGAGGCGGGCGAGGAGCTGAACATGCCGACGATCACCGAGGTGACCGACCCGCGCGACGTGGACACGGTGTGCGAGTTCGCCGACATCCTGCAGATCGGTTCGCGTAACATGCAGAACTTCAACCTCTTGCTCGAGGTGGGCAAGACGGACAAGCCGGTGTTCATCAAACGGGGCTACGCCGCTTCGACCACCGAGCTGCTCATGTCGGCGGAATATGTACTCAGCCAGGGCAACCATCGGGTCATTCTCTGCGAACGCGGCATCCGCACCTTCGGCGACGACGTCCGTTTCACGTTGGACGTATCGGCCATCCCGGTATTGCAGGAGCGTACGCATCTGCCGGTCTTCTTCGACCCGTCGCACGCTGCCGGGAAACGCGATCTCGTGCCTCCCCTTGCCCTCGCGGGCATCGCCGCGGGCGCGCACGGGGCAATCGTCGAGGTACACAGTTCCCCGGATCGCGCGCTGTGCGATGGTCCGCAGGCCGTGCTTCCGGAAAACTTCGCCAGACTAATGAAACAGATGAGCGCGATCGCCGAGATCGTTGGTCATCGAATCACGCCGTGGGGTCGGGAGGAAGATCGGGCAAGACGACGAGTCGTCGGTGGATGGGGAGGTTGACGCGCGTAGGCGCACCGCTCACCAACCGCCGGTTCAAAAAATAGCGGCCGCCCTCCGTGACGGCCATTGACACCCAAGAATGTGGGTCAACGACACCGCCGTCGGGTTTTTCAACGGGCTGCTACGCCGTCGCCAGCAGGATAATGAACGCGGTCCCCGCCGTCGCCAGGTGCAACAGGAATGGCACGATCCACGAATTTGTTCGATACGCCAGATATGCCATCGCCATCCCGCCCGGCAGAGAGAGCACCAGTTCGCGCGCGTCCTTGCCCCAGTGGATGAACCCGAACAGGAGACCCGATCCGACGATGGCGAAAACGCAACCGTGCGGCAGACCGAACCAGCGAATTGCCCTTTGCCAGGCCCCATCGCTAGCGTCATCCGATTTGCCCCGCGTTTGCGCGAGGCCAATCCAATGCAGCGGGCGAATCCAACCGGTCCGCCGCGTGTCATCGATCGGTGCCGCCGCCGGCCAACGGCGATCGCCCCGAAACGCCGCGAGCATGACACCGTGAAACAGGAAGTGTTCCCAGAGCATATTGATGAAATAGTATCCGAGAAAGATCGAAGCACTCTGCCGCCATTTGGGCAGATACGTGTCCGCGAAATCCGCGCCGCGCACCATCCACAAAAGGAAAGGCATCGCGATGACGTACGCGACAACGAGCAGGCGCCACGCGTATCCATTGGGAATACGCGTACCAAGCTCGGATAGTTTCCACCGCCCAATCGTCGCCATCGCGAGCCACGGCAGCAGTCCGGAGACAACGGTCAATTTGATTGCGTGGTTCCAACGCCGGTTGATATTGATATCGAGGAACGTCAACAGATCGTTGATCTGAGTGCGCGACCATATCCCCACCGCGCGCGCTGGATTTTCCAGGACATCCGGCCACAACGCCTGCGGGAGCGCGATCGTAATCGCGCAGTACACCGCGACACACGCGAAGATCGCAAGCTGTATGGCCGAACCGCGCGCGGGAAACGAATCTGCGGTCGGGTTCAAAGACCGCGCCCGATCCCTCCGTTCGGGCGACGTGTCGATACCGTCGTTCATCAACGTACCTTTCCGTCGGCGCCGTTGGGTCGCGCCGCGAAATCGGCTCGGCGCCTCGCCAATCGCATGAAACGGACTTCCTCGACGGCGCGCCCGTTGACGCGGAGCAGTTCATACCGCCCGAACAAAGCCGGCCGAGGACGTTTCGGTCTCGGTTCGCGTGGGTCGGTCCCACTGGGCTTGTCGGACCTTATACCTCGACGGTTGATTGCCGCATAGCCACCCGTGAGCAACGTGTAACACTAGCCTGGCAAAGCCAGCTTGCCGGCGGCTTGCCGGACCCGCTCGCGGTTGCCGGTGCCACACGATCGGAATCGACTTCTTCAACGGACGGCTGGGCGCTGTGGGTCCGCGACGCGGCGCGCAATTTCCCGCCATCGACACTTGGCACCGAGACCGATCTTGCATTACCATCCGCTCGCGGTTACGAACGACCGCTGACCCCGGTGCGATCCTAAACAAAGGGCGCGGGGGCGTCCCGTGTTTCAAGTGGTCCGTGACCGGCCGGCGACCCGCCGGTCGCAGGAGAGATGACGACGTGCTCAACACCATCGAGCGAATCAGCGAAAACGGTCAGTCCATCTGGTGCGACAATATCAGCCGCAAGCTGATCGACTCCGGCGAGCTCGAGCGCCTCATCGAACTCGGCGTTGTCGGGGTCACCTCCAACCCGACGATCTTCATGAAGGCGATCACCGGCGGGCCGGACTATGACGAGCGGATCCAGAGACTCATCGACGACGGCAAGACCGGCATGGCGCTGTACGAGGGGCTAGTGCTGGCCGACGTTGGCGATGCGGCCGACATACTCAAGCCCGTCTACGACCGGACCAGCGGGGTCGACGGGTTCGTCAGCCTCGAGGTCAATCCCAACCTGGCCAACGATACGGCCGCGACGATCGGGGAGGCAAGGCGGCTCTTCGCCGCGCTCGACAGGCCCAACGTCTTCATCAAAGTCCCCGGTACCGAGGCGGGCATTCCGGCCATCGAAGCGCTCATCGCCGAGGGAATCAACGTCAACGTCACGCTCATCTTTTCTGGGACCGTGTATGAGAAGGTGGCGCAGGCATACATCGCCGGGCTGACGAGGCTCGTCGCATCCGGCGGCGATCCGAGCAAGGTCGCGTCGGTGGCGTCTTTCTTCGTCAGCAGGGTCGATACGCTGGTCGATAGCATTATCGAGGAGCAGCTCGCGGCGGTGCCGGATGATGTGGAAGAGGACGATGACGCGTCGTATCTTCTTGGCCAGACGGCCATCGCCAACGCACGGATCGCCTATGCACGGTTTGCGGAGATCTTCGATGAGACCGGACCGTTCGGGGTGCTCATCGAGGCCGGCGCCCGCCCGCAGCGACCGCTCTGGGCAAGCACGAGCACGAAGAACCCCGATCTTCCGGATACGATGTACATCGATGCGCTCATCGGACCGAATACCGTGAACACGCTGCCCCCCGCGTCGATCGACGCCGTGCTCGATCATGGCAACAGCTTTGTCATGATCCATGACGAACTCGATCACGCGCGGGAGATGATCGCGGACCTTGCCCGGTTCGGTATCGACTTCGACGCCGTGACCGACAAGCTGCTTGTGGACGGCGTGGAAATCTTCGCGCAGTCCTTCGACGACCTCGTGGCAAGTCTGGGTGAGAAAGAGCGCAAGCTCAGTGCGGTTTCCTGACCGTCGGTTGGCTGATGTTCGGGAGCCTGTCCGAGAAACCGGCTGAGCCGACGGCCTCTCGATCTCGGGGCGAGTCGTCGGCGAGTCGTCGGCGGGCGCGCGTTGGAGGCGTAGGCCACTGGGGGCGGACGCTACGGGATGGTCGAAAACGCTCCGGGGCGCCGTCCCTTCCGGGATCGCGTCGCGGTGGGCGACCTTCCCACGGTAGGATTCCCACAGGATCCGGAACGCACGTGCGTGTCGCCTTGTGCAGGCCGGCTGGTCCCGCGGTCGATTGCGCCGGGGCGGAGCTGAGACGGAGGCGGCCGGCCTACAGGCACCGAGCGCCGCGACAACGACTATCGCCTTGATGCCGTAATCTCGTTGCGCGGAAGCAGTTCGGTCATGTCTTCAAGGCTGCGGATGACCAACCATGGTCGCTTCTGACCGGCTTTAATCCAATCCGTCTGCGCCTGCTCGCTGCTCTTGAAATGGTAGCGACCAAGCCGCTCGACGTAGTCCCAACCCACGGGCGAAACGTATCCTTCGCGCGGCGTTTGTTGATACTCGACCGGCGTCATGCCGGAAAACGCCGCTATGTAAAGATAGCCGAATAGGCCGCGCCTGTCGATGTAGACGCGCTCGTATTCGTGTCCATGGTCGCGCAACCACCGACCGATCTCGACGAAGAAATATTGGGAATCGATGCGTTGTAAGTCCGGCCGCTGCGCGTATCGAACAGCGTAGCCGAGCCCACACAATGCGATGGCGGTCGTCACGGTGGCGATGGCAACCCGGCGCCGCACCAGACCGCCCGCCCGGTCGGCGTTGACTGAACCGAGCCCAACGAAAACACTTCGCAGCATCCGATCGATCCACCTCCCAACCACGATGGTGCCATAGGCGCATATGATCGGATAAAGAACCCATACGCCGGACGTGCGCATGGGGCTGGGGTTGCCGCGGCAGATCACGCCGGGCACGAGGGCGATTGCCATTCCGATCGGAATGATGGCCAGCCGCGGATCGCGCCGTACGATGCTCCCGACGACAATGGAAACCATGCCGATGTACAAGAAAGGAAGCGCCGCCACGCCCAGGCGCGCTATGCTGAGTTGGTAATGTTCGCCGAACGAAAAGAAGAGATAATTCGGATCGAGGTTGTCGGCGAGATTCCGTCCGAGCCATTTCGCCCACCACTCGACGCCCTGACCCAACGAGGGAATCAAATGGCCGCCACGGGCGAAGAACCGATCCGGCATGGCAATCGCACTGTAGATGGTCGGGCTTGCTCCGATCACCACCGATCCCACGAGTATTGCTGTCGTTTGGAGCAAATGTCGCCACGGCTTGCCTTGGGCGCGGTACGCGATCACGATCCACACCAGGGCAACGAGTGCCAGCAGCGGCGCGGTGATCCGGCAGCTCACGTAGGTGAACGACGACGATCCAATCGCGAAACCCAAGACGCCGACCCCCATAAGACCGGCGCGGTATGAGGATGGGGATCGTGCCGCTACGAGGCATCGATCAAGCAAATAGAGGATCAACACGGTATAGAGCGGTTGAAGAAACACGCCCATGTGAAGTTGTCGCGAGTACAGAATGTGAATCGGTGAGAACGCGACGAATGCCATCGCCAGAATACCGCCGGTGGAACCCATCAATCGGCGCGCCAGTAGGAACACCAGCCAGACCGAAGCCAGACCGCCGATCACGGCGGGCATCCGCATCACCCAAACGGACAATCCTCCAATACTCGAGGTGATTGCGCAGATGTAGAGATTCAAAGCAGGGGTGAACCCGCCCGGTCCCATGCCACGCGCCAGAATAGGGAAGCGCTGCCCAGCCCGGTCGGCACCCGTCGTAGCGATCGAGTAGCCGTCATAGATGTCCGACAGCTCATCCTGATGGTACGGGAGCGGATGGGTATCCAGCGCCACGATCCGCAGCAGCGCCGCAAGTACGAGAACCGCGACGACGAGCGCGCGCCGCATCCGACCGAGTGGCTCGTGGTCGGTTGCCAAATGGCTAGCGATGTCGAGTGGGCGAGTCGTCAATGCCGGGTTCCTCGTGCAGGTGGCGCCCGATTGCGGCACACACCATGAGAGCGCCTCCCTCAGTTTCTTCGGACGTTGGGAAGCGTCGCTGAACCTTCCACCGGGGCGGGGAACTCGGCCGTCCGTCGTCGAGTCCGACATTGCGGTTCGCCGCTGGCTCGGTTCCCGCGTCCGTTGGGTGGAGCGTGGGTCCGGTTTGAACCCGATCGGGTGGGCGAAACATCGCCGCCGCGGGCGGACCACGCTCTACCCATGGCGCGAAATCTGATTCCCGGAGCGGCATTTGAGCGTGGTCGCGCGGCGCTTGGCCATGGCCCCTTGCGCGGCGGCTCCGCCTGCAAACCCGATGCCGATCTAGGCCGCGTCAATTCGGCGGTGGTGGAGGATCATCAATTGCTCGTCGGGCAGGGCGAGGATGGCGTAGGTTTTCCCGTCGTCGTCGCTGAACTCCACCTCGAACACATTCTCGCCCAAGGATTCCACGACCGTGCCCACCTGACCACGGACCAGTCCCCGCTCGGGCAAATCCACCATCAGCGACACGACGTCGAGGATGCTAATCTTCTTGTCCATCTGTAACTCCATACTTCAGCGGACGTAGCATGTCGCCAAACGCGGAAAGTCTTCGTCCGTTCGCATAATCCAGAGGCTCCGAACCATCGCCGCTCCTTTCGATCCGGTCAAACTGAAGTCTAGCACGTAGCGCTGCCCGAATCCATCTTTCTCGCCGATCACCGCGTCTTCGCTGGCGAAATGCGGCCTCGAGAATCGCCTGCCGTAGCAACTCGGCGTCTTCCGCGGTTATGCCCGGGTTGTCGGCAACGCATGCCCACGCAAGCGTGGGCATGGCACCCGGCGTATCGGGAGCCCCGGAGAAGTGCCTATTTCGTATCTCGAATCCTTGACACTTCGGTGTATTTCTGCTATTTTTCGAAGTGCGGGTTTGCGGCCCACGCGGGCTGTTGCGTATGTCGAATGTTACTGCCGAGCGAGGAGACGGAGTAATGCGACACATCATCTCAGGTCTTGGTGTTCTGACACTTTGCGTCATCGGTTGCCCGTCTGGCGGCGAGCAATCATCCTCAGGCAGCAGTGAACTCGTAGCCGAGCAATCTGAACCACTTACAGAATACCCGTACGAGTTCGACGGTGCGTGGTCTCTGAATACGACTTACGCGCCGGATCAGGAGATTCTTGGTACAAGCAGGCTTGAGTTCTACGTGGAGTACGACGACCCCTCGTGTGTAACGCCCGGGACGTTCTTGGACGGGTTGGATTGGTGGCGAAGGGCTCTCGGCATACGCCCCGTCACTCTTAATGACGACGTCCTCGAAATACGCTTTCAATACGAATTTGCTCCAAATTCCCTTGAGGACTTTGAAACCTTCGCCGGAGAGTCCCTCGTGGACGTGACTATTGTCGGAGAGAGAGTTTCTCACCGCGAGCGAGATGATGGTTTGATAATGTCTGCATACTACGACGTCGTGGTACTGGAATTCTACGTGTTCTCGGAGGTTCAGTTAACATCGACCGGCACACTCTGGTTCCGCCGCGGCATCCACCCAGATTCCTTCACCTGCGCCTTTTGGGACACTCCCGTGTTCCATGATCCAGACGACCACCAGCATCTAAAACGATGATCATCAAGAATCAAGCGAACCGCATTGCCTTCCTCCCACGGAACGCAACGTCAGATCTCCATCCGTTCAGGGGTAGTTAGGCGCCGCTCGCCATGTATACACTTGCGCGCACGAACCGAAGAATCGGGCCTCGTCGGCGTCGTACGCTGGCCGAGTATCCTGCACGCTAATGCGTGACCGGCTCGCGGGTGTCAATCCGAATTCCGCCTCTAGCTTTGTGAGTTGCTGGCTCAGGCGGTGGGCGATGCTCACCTGCGGCCATTGCTGCCATTGCTGCCAATACTTGACGGTACCGGCCGCATCCTTGAGCGGATACATATCGCCAGGTGCCATGGCCACGCGTCGAGAGACGCTGGTGTTTCGAGTCGGTTTGCGCGTGGCCATGCTGGTCGGCGGCATACTATGGTCCTCGGCACCGCATGCCCACGCAAGCGTGGGCATGGCACCCGGCGCCGCGGGGAAAGTCTGTCGACTTTCTGCTTCATATAGGTGCCACCCGCCGGGGCTCGGGAATAACGACTCCCGACCCCTTTTCTTCCTTTTTTTCTTCTCCCCCTTTTCTTCTCGACTGTCAATCGTCAATTCCCCCTTTCGACTCGTCTCCTGGCGACCACCGCGAGTCCCGAGGCGAAGAGCAGGATCGCAGAAGGCTCGGGAACGTATCCGACGATATTATCGAGAAGGAGTTGGTTGTCCCCAAATGTAATAGGTCGATCCGACCCCGCTTCTTCGTCCGACCACTGGCTTGTATCACTCAAGAAGACGGCGCGCGTTCCCGGGATGCCCAGCGCAGAGAGGACGTTATCCTCGCCCGATCCCGTGGTTAGGTCGAGGCTTGGCGCGAGCGTGGTTATTGGAAGTTGAAAATCGACACCTATCGAACTCAGTCCCGCGGTGACGGGATGGGTCACGAACCCCGTGATCGTGTGGCAGGTGATAGAGGTGCGCGCGTCTGCATACGTAATCCC
>JADFHG010000112.1 GCA_022567365.1 Planctomycetota bacterium
GGTATTTGCAACTCCGCGCAGGCTGAAGCCTGCGGCTCAGGTAGTCGCGGAACTTATGAAACACGGTACTAATGCTCCGTCAGCCATCAACTGAGGGGTTGGGTGGCCTATGGCTTTAGCCGTGGGGGACACGAATCGGCAGACCATTCGTATCCCCCCACTTCTGCAGAGGTGGGCCACCCATCGGGACTACCGCTCGAATCATCCATGACAAAGCACCAGGGCTGCACCTTCAACTCACGCGCGAACGTTTCGCGAATTGTGGATCGGAAACGAGTTCACCGAGACCATCGACCGATTCGAATCGGCGGAGTGCGATCGATTCCCAGCCGGGGTCCGCGCCTACCCCGCGTAGAAACTGCGAATGATCTCGCTCGCACGGTTGGTCTTCAGATTGACCGCGCCCAGAGCCTTGCTCGCGGCCGTCCGGATGTCGAGGTCGGCGTCATCCTTGGCGATCGCGACCAACTCGGCGATCTGGGCGACCTCCAGGAGGCTATTGTTGTTCTTGGCCGATTCCGCCAGCGAACCGAACGCGGCGATCCGCAGTGAGTCCGTGTTTCCCGCGTCCATTGCGACATGTGCGATCGACCGTTGGGCGGTCTCGGTATGGGCAAGGGCGAGCACGGACGCCGCGGTGATCTGGAGACGCTCGTCGGTAGACGAGAGCACTGCGATAAGGGCGGGTTCGGCCGCCCCGAAATCGAAGACCGTACGACCGTCGATGGCGATGCGGCGCAGCGTTTCCGCCGCCTCGAGCGCCATGCCGAGGGCCAGGTCGCGATCCATGGAGGTCTGTCCCGTTCGCCGCGCGATCAGGTCGTAGCGGTCCTGCAACGCTTGCGCGTCCACGTCGGCGCGGACAAACTCGGCGAAGGGATCGCTTTTCGTGATATCCTCGGCCGCCAATTGCTGTTTCGCCTTGGTGACGATGATGATCGGCAGTTTTTCGTAGACGAACTCGGAGCGTAGTTCGGAGATTGCCTCGGCCAATCCGGGATCGGCCACGTCCGTCGCGACGTAGATGGCGGCCAGGCTCCTGAACTCGATCCGCGCGCGATTCAGGGCCTGGAAGAACGTTGCCTCGGCGATCACCTTCGCATCCAGCGATCGCAGCGCTCCGGCGATGTGATTGCGTGTGTCCTCGACCGGATCGATGACGAGGATCTCACGCGCGCCGGTCTGACCGAGGGCGTCGGACAGCATCGGCACCACGAATTGTGACCCGGCGAAGCGAGACTTGGGAAGCGCCGCGCCCAGCGCCAGGGCGGCACGGATGCGCACGACGAGGTCTGGAAATTGGAGTGCCCGCACGAGCGGTTGCTTGAAGTCCTCAGTGCCGATCAGCGACACCTCGCCGGCGGTAATGCGCAGGGCCTCGATCGCCCCCAGCGCAACCGCGGCGTCCTGATCTCGAACGGCCCGCTCGAGCACCAGGTGGGCATACGTCGGACCCGCCGCTTGAGTGAAGTATAAGGCTCGGGGAAAACCCTCCGGGCGCGTGTCGTCGTCGGGGCTGGCGAGTTCGCTCGGATCGCCGCTCTCGGTATCCATTCCCAGACGAGATTCCCGCCGGATGTCGGCCGCCAGCCAAAGCGCGATCGCTTCCGCGTTGTTGTTGTCGAGCCGCAGGGCCTCTTCGCAACATCGCATCGCCATGACCGATCCGAATACGCGCGGCGTTACGACGGTGGCCGACAGCGATTCGTCGGTCCAATACCAAACATTGGCGCCGTCGAGTGCCGGGTTCGCGCGAACGGATGGATCCTCGTTGTAGTATTTCTCCGCGAGCCAGAAGAACACGTTGGCGGGATCTCCGGAAATGCTGCGTCCGCTGAGGGCCTCGATTTGGGCGATTGCCGCGTTCGCCGCCGTTCTTGTGGCCGGCGGTGTCGCCTCGTTCACCACCAATCCTCGCAGATACGGGATGGCTTGCGGATAACCGATTTTGCCCAGCGCGTGGATGAGGTTAAGTCGTACGCCGTCGGAGCCCTCTCCGCCCGATACGCGCAAGGCGTACACGAGCGGATTCACGGCACCCTTGCCGATCTTGGGCAGCGCCGTGATCACACGCGACCAAAGCGCTTCCTGTGCCGGATCGAGCAGCGTCTTGACCATCCACGGAATCGCGTATTCTCCGGACTCCGCCAAACGCCGAGTCGCGTTGTACTCCGTCTGGGGATCGCCCCCGAGCTTCCGAATATTGGCGCGGATGCGAGCGCTATCCTTACGCATCTCGTATTCGCCGCGCTCGATAAGCTCCAGAACCCGAGCCGCGCTCTCCCCGATCGTCGAGTGCTTGATGAGGATCGTTATTGTCTCGATGCTCTTCCGATCTCGGTTGGCGTAGGTGAGCACATCGACAGGATCCGTGTCCGGATGCGCCAGCAACGCCTTCGCGAACGCATCGGCCGTCGTAAACCGACCCAGGCGGGCATAGTGGACAAAATCGTCGAACAACGATTCGACGGTCGCTTCGGCCGGTACGCTCACACCTTCCGCCGTCTGTGCCACGCAGGGAACGATGACCATCGTCATCGCTCCAACCGCGAGACAGGCGCTCGCGAGGGCACAACCGTGGGATTGCAGGGTATCTATAGTCCTCATCGACTCCTCCAGAAAAAGCGGGATTACACCTTGCACGACGAGCGGGGCGGTTTGCTCCACGAGCCCGCTCGCCAGCAGCACACTGGCATAGGCGAGCCGGCCTGCTGGTCGCACTGGCGTGTGCGCTCACTGCCTGTGGCACGCCCTCGCCGGCCCCCGCAAGCGGGCTGCCCGGCCGCTTGCCGCCCAGCTTGGCGGCCGCCAACGTGTGTGTGCGGATCCCGGCCGAGCGCGACTGGGCTAATGCGCTATTTCCGCACAACCGCGCGGGCGCAGAGCCGGGGCAGTATAGGGGGTAGCGCCGTGCCGTCAACGAGCATGGCGACCTCCGAAAGTGTCATTGGAATAAATTGGCGAGCGGAAAATCGGGTGGAACGGCCGCGCACAGCGAGAATGCAGACGCACCCATGGCCAAACCCGGCAAGCTGGCCCGGCAGGCCGGCTTGCCAGTACCAATGCCTGTGCCGGTGTGCCGCAGGTCCGTTACGTGCCCTAGATCCGGCATGCTGCGGGTCCGTTGGACCGCCGGACCGATCAGATGTTCTGGAGGATTGCCAAACCGCCGGCTGCGGTGATACCCAGCAGGATGGTCTGCACGACGTCGTTAATCTCCGTGAACCCGAACCCGCATCCGCCGCCTTGGAGCAGAATCGCACCGCTCGCCAGGACCATCATCGCTCGAGAAAATCGATTTCGCTTCATCTGAACGCTCCAAAGTGCAATGCAATCCACGGAGCGACACCGCGGACCGGCGAGCCAGCCGGGCCAGCCCGCTTGCGGGTGCCGGCGCCGGTCGCGACGACCTCCACCTATCGACGGTCAGCTATCAGCCGTGAGCTGACAGCTTCCTCCTGCGGTCAATGGCGGTTCCAGGATAGATGGCGGCGCGAGACCCGCAATCGTGTCCGCACCGATGTACATCCGATCGGTAGACCATCGACCGGCCAACCGGCTTGCCGGCAGCCGTCGGTTGAGTGTAGCTATGCGCCCGCCCGCGTCAATCATGCCGCCATGCCGAGTCGCAACGCGCCGGTTCGTCATCTCAATCGGCATATGGCGGTCCGACGGATGATCCTGACACCTGTTGCCGAGTCGCACCGCGAACGAGCGCACAGACCGAAGCGGGCGGCTCGAATGCTCAATCCGGAAGCGAAGCGCCGTTAAACGCTTCGTACACGCCCGCACCGTTGAGCAGGTCGATGACACGGAGTACGTCGCTCGGGTTCGTTTGACCGGATCGATCGGTGTCCGTCTGGTATTCGGGCGGGGGATCGACCACGCCGTTGAGTATGTCGATCAGCGCGAGCACGTCGTTGGCATTGCTCAGGCCGTCGTTGTTCACGTCGCCCGGCAGGTATCCGATGCGGGCGCTCGTGCCGCTCGCGACGTGCGTCACGATCGTCCAGTTTTTCACCGGTATGATCGAAGAAAACGCCAGTGCCGCCGTGTTGCCGTCGATCTCGATCGAGTCGATGACCGGGGCGGCGTCGGGGTCGGGGTCGGACTCGATCGTGAAGTCATCGACCGATACCCCCGATGCGTCCGAGCCAAACGTCAAATCGATTCCATCCCATCCGGCCTCGTTGGATCCGTCCGGTTCGGACGGCTGTCGCGCGTCGATTGCCCCGTCCGGCGGATCGCTCGAGATGATCGCCAGCGCCGCGCCGTCCTGCGTAAACACGCTGTTGCCCGTGCAGTGTCCGATGAACATGTCCAGGTCGCCGTCGCCGTCGAGATCCAGAAGGCCGACGTCGGAGGTTCCATTCGGCGTCCAGGCCTGTTGCACCGGATATCCGTCGGACAGGAATGGCGCCACGCCGCTGCTGAAGTAGATGTTCAGACGGCGTGAGCAATCCTGCGGGAATTCCTGGTCCATGTCGCAGATCAGAAAATCGTCGAAACCGTTTGCGTCGAGATCAGCCGACCGGACGATCGAACCCCAACCGCTGCTGCTCGACGGCGCCGTATAAAGCGTGCCCAGCGCGACGGTGTCGTTGGCGCCGGCGCCGAGGTTCAATCGGTATTGGTCGAGGCTGTTGCGCACACCGAAGAAATCGAGGTCGCCGTTGCCGTCCAGATCGCCGAGACCGAAGTTGTACGCGGCCCCCGTGATCACCGTTTGAGGCGAGGCGGTAAACATACCGGAACCGTTGTTGGCCAGAATCCGGACGGTGCCGCCGCAGCACGTCACGCCCTCGACGATGTCCGCGTCGCCATCGCCGTTCAGATCGTAAATCGCGGAGGATCGAACCGCGGGCGTGTTCGCATTCGCTCCGAGTCGGAATGATTCGTCAGCAAAACCCTGCCATATGCCTCCGTCGTCCCCGAGATTGACAAGTATTCGATCGTTGCCCGTTCGCACGCCGACGAATACGTCGAGGTATGCATCGTCGTCGTTGATCAGATCTCCGGCCGATAGGGACCACGCGTCGACGTTGAATCCAAAGGGCAGCATTGCCGGTGCGGTCGCGAACCCGAGCCAATCGCCATCCGATTCGCCCATGTTCAAGAGAAGCATCGGTGCGGCATTCGGCCCGTCCGCGAAGAGCAGGTCGGGCCAGCCGTCCACGTTGAAATCGGCCACCAAGACGTCTCGTGTACGGGTTATGGTGAGCATTGCGGGTGCGAATTCGATGGTCTGCTCGGTAAGTACGCCGTCGACATTCATGAGCAAGGTATTGCGTGCGCCCTGTCCGGTGTTGTTGTCCAGAGCGATTCTCCGACCAATCGCAATGTCGATGTCTCCGTCCTGATCGAAATCACCCAGACCGAAATCCTTCTCTTTGGTATCTTCGGATCCGTTCTGCGGTACTGCCACGAGTCGCACAGACGTCTCGTCCGTGAATGTGGGGACCTCTCCGCCATTACTATTCGCCATTTCGAGCGACAGACCTGCCCCGACCGCCACAGCGATAGCCAGATTACGCTTCATGTACACGATATTTCTTCCCCCGGTTTGCCTTAAGTTCGGTGCCTCGGATCCGCTCCTCGGTTGCGGCCGCAGTACACAACCCGGTCGATTCTAACACATCGGCGGAATCCATTACAAGCGCGCGGCCTTGCTATGGGCATAGCGTTGGCGACGATGTTGGCCCGGACGCAACGACGCGACGGGAAACTCGGGCCAACGCGACGCTCGGTGGTCAGCCAGGCGCTAACCCGGGTTGCGCAGTTTGGCGGTCGGATCGGGCGTGGCGGTGGCGGCAGGGCGGTTTTTGCCCAAAAGTCTTCACTACATTTTCGACCGTTACTCTGGGCGAGGCTGGGTGGCGAAGCCCTTCGGTGTAACGTCGCGGTCGGCGCAGATGCGTTCCGGAAGCGAGAGGCCCAGTGCCGCGATGATCGCCGCCTGCTCGGGGTTGGGACGGGCCACACGCCGCAGCCGGAGCTTTCCACCCTCGACCGTCTCCAGGAAGATGTCGCCGATTGGCACATCATGCAGCCGCTTCAACGCGACAGCCGGGCTCATGGGACGATCCTGCGGTCCGGCTTCGGGATCGTCCGGGTTCTTCTTGCGAACCCGCGTCTTGATGCCCGCGTGGTGGAGCATATGCGCCAAGGCCTTCCAGAGCGCGTAGGCCGGCACACAAACAAATACGTGTGCTTGAATCCGCTCAGACCGCCGATGCCACATCGGACGCAACAGCAGATTCGATTTCATCGCCCGGAAGGCGTCCTCGGCCCGGGTCAACTGAATATACTACCGGGAGCACTATGTGTTGAACAGATCACACTGCGGAGTCCGCCCGAATTGAACGGAACACATCTCTCACGATGTTCCATATTTAGTGCTCGGAGTAGTAGATGCACCATAATTCCTCGGGCGAGAGGTCGGTCTTGTCAGGGAGCAGCAGATAGGCGCCGTCCCGCGCCAGCGCCACACGAAGCTTGTGCCTATCGTAGCTCTAGTACCGTGTTTCACAAGTTCCGCGACTACCTGAGCCGCAGGCTTCAGCCTGCGCGGAGTTGCAAATACCGCAACGGGTACGCAATTTCGTGGCACCGCGCGGGCTGAAGCCCGCGGCTCGGAGGAGAATCATAGTCGTAGAACATATGAAACACTGTACTAGGATACCGACGCGGCTTGCCCGTCCTCGTTGCGGTCCACGTCCACAAACACGAATCGCGAAGCCGCCGGCCAGCGTTCTCGACACCGACGGATGGTCTCCAGCACCTTGTCCGCGTTCTTCAATCGCCCGGCGGAAACACGCTTCGCGAGTTTCCCAAGATCCCTATCAGTCTGTTGAAAAGTGTGGCAAGGACTGATAGCCCCTCTGGTCACCGGCTATTAGCCGGTGACACATCTGTTTTCACCGGTCGAAAACAGGTGCCACACACACAGTCCGCTTTTTTTCAACAGGCTGTTATGGCCGCTTCGTTTCACCAACAGTGGGATCAAGAGACGTGGAGGCGTTGAGCACTGCGTTCGCTACGGGCGGCGGAGGCTAGGGAACCCTCAGCGGTACCGTGGGCCCGCCGATAGGGGATTCCACGGCCGCCACGGGAGGCGGTCGCTTCCTCTTCAACGGGTAACTGCGGGCTTGGTGCGCGCTCACGCTGTATGTTATGGAATCGGCGCCGCCATTCGGGCCTTCGGTCACTTCGCGTCGAGCACCTCGTGCACCATTCGCATCAGGTCCGCTCGTTGGTATTCACCGGTTGACGGTGGTACGCGGCTTTCCCCAACGCCGCCGAAGTAATAGAGCAGCGGTATGCCGGCCGCGAGCTCCGATGCGTACCCCGTGAAGATCTCGCTCCGCAGCCGCAGCGCCTCGCGATCATGAAGAGACTGGGTAAGCTCGAACAGGTTGAGCTGCGGTGCATCCGTGAAGTAGGGATGATCCACGGTCAAGGAGCCGATGTCATATACAACGGTTCTGCGGACCTCGCCGTCCTCGGTGCGGAACTCCGGACCTTGATAGATGATTCCGTCGCGAAAACGCTCGCGTCGCGCGGTAATCGCCGGCCAGTCGCCCGGGTATACGAGCACCTTGCTCGGGATGCGGCGATCCTCGCTGATTCGCGCCAAGGCGTCCGCGGCGTCGGATTTGATCGCACGTTCCTGATCGGCTTCGTATTCGTATCGTTCGGCGTCGCGGGTCGCCGCGTCGCGCTCGCTGAATACCTTGCGATCCGGAAAGTACTTCTGCTGGGGCGACTGCGGCCGGTCGGCCGATCCCGGCTGGGGTTCGCCCATCTCCGTAAGCTGAACGCGGTCCTCGGCCCCCTTGCTCGACATTTGTGCCGTGCGGGCCTTTGCCATCACGTCCTCGAGCGCTTTCGTGAGCGCGTCGCGCGCGGGCGACGCGGGGATTCGTTCGTTCGCGGTCTCCAGCGCCGCAGCGGCCACTTCGATCGCCGCCGCGGGGCGACCCTGTGCGAGACGTGTTTTCGCTTTGAGCAGACCGAGCTTGACCGCCCCCGCCGCCAGTTCGATCTCCGCCTGACGTTCCGCGCGGAGGAGCTCGGCCACAGCCGCGTCGGTCGGCGCATTCCCAGCCTCGACCACCGCTTGTGCAAGAAGTTCATCGGCCGTCTGGGCGCCGGCGAGACCCACGCCAAAGAGCAACGGCATCGAGCAGAGCAGGACGTTTCGCACGAGAGCACTCCTTCCGGAAAAAGCCATCGGGGCGACCGAGTCGCTTGGCGCGCGGACCCCGCGCGCACATCCCTCGTATCATTATTCGGACGCACCAGGGGTCAAGTCAACTGAAATGGCGTCAAATCCCGTAGAATCGGGCGAATGCCGCTCCGTCGAACCACTGGCGCAGGGTCGCACGCCGGGCAATGTTGCGATTGGGCGCCCGGAATCGACTTCTTCCGCAGGCCGCTACTCTTCAAGCTGCAGGAACTCGATCATGTGCTCTTCGTAGGCCTTCTGGCCTGCGGGATCCGCGAGCGCAAGGCCTAGTTCGTTGATGACTTTCGTCCCCATCCCGATCCACTCACGCCAGCACGCGGCGCAAATGCGGGCGGCGATTTTCGCGCCGAGCTCGTTTGCGAACGGGGGTTTGTCCAACTGACCCTTGGGTACGCCGCACCGCGTACATTGAAAACCCGCTTTGGACGCCCCCTCTCCCGGGCCGCCTCCACGGGCGGCGGTTTTCTTGAATTCGGGTACGGGCGCGCCGAGTTCGCGCAACATGGCGGCCATCGCGTCTCGCGGTTGGCGGTCGCCCTGCTCGTCGGCGAGCTGCACTCCGTTGGTAAGAACCTCGACCGCTTTCTCGGATTGCCCGAGAGCACGGTGGGCCTCGCCGAGCAACTGGTGGGCCTTCGACATTCTCGCGTTCAATGCAATAGTCCGCTCGAGCGGGCCGATGGCGTCGGCGTGCCGCCCGGCACCGATGTACGCCTTGCCGAGGCTGAAGTGTCCGAGTTCGTTGTCCGGGTCGGCCTCCGCCATCTGCTGAAACTGTTTGATTTTCGTGTCGGTGTCGGTCATGGTTCGCAATCGGTGGCGATGGT
>JADFHG010000113.1 GCA_022567365.1 Planctomycetota bacterium
GGCATGCTCGCCGCGACCGTGCGAAGAGGATCGGCCCTGGCAGCCCGTTGAAGAAGTCCAATCCATGAGTGTGGCACCGAGACCCGCGAGCGGGTCCGGCAACCCGGTTGACCGGTGGTCGCCCCGTTGACGGTGAAATCGCGGGCTGCAAGCCCGGCCGCACATTCTTCAGCGGGCTGTTGCGGTACAGATTCTGCTATGGACCGAATTGCGCCGAGCCGATGCGTATCTTGGATGAACCTGTAAGGAGACCGTGTGGTAGCGGTCCCCACGTGGACCGCGCGCGCCGTTATCGGCATCTGATCCTCGCGGCTGGAGCCGTACATGAAGAGTTTCCGCCAACGCATCAGCCTTTGTGGCACTTTGCTGGCCATGTTCGTGGCGGTCAACTACGTGTTGCTCGAGACCACCGCGCATGCGCCTGTCGCACCGGCATCGCCGTGGTCGCAGTACCTTACGCCGACGACGGTTCGATGGGTTTCGATCGCGGTTCTGGTTGGAACCCTGGGCGTGGTCGGATACTTGTATCTCCTGGCGGGCTGGCTTCGCGGCGACGTCCGGCGGCTCCGCACGGGCATCAAGGGGCTCGCGCGGCACGGTGACAAAAACGAGATCGCGGACCCTGCCTACGCGGAGATTACCGAGTGTGCCGCGGAGTTGACCGGTCTCGCGGATTGGCTTCGCACGGAACAGGGGCGACTCACCGACGATGCGACGCGCGACCCGCTGACGGGGCTGCCCAACCGTCGGTTCCTCAGCGAGACCCTTTCGCGCGAGATCGCTGCCGCCATGCGCACGCACTGGCCGCTTTCCCTCATTATGGTCGACCTCGACCACTTCAAATCGCTCAATGACACATACGGGCACCAAGCCGGCGACCTCGTCTTGAAGCGCACCGCGGAGCGTATGGCGAGCCTCGTTCGACAGTCGGACATGGTGGCCCGGTTTGGTGGTGAAGAGTTCGCGATCGTCGTGCCCAGGGCACGAATGGAACGGGCGATGGAGATCGCGCAGGAGCTGCGCGACGCGCTTCGGTGTGATCGCTTCGAGACCGGCGAACATTCGCTTAGGGTCACGGCCAGCTTTGGTGTCGCGGAACTTCACGAATGCGGATTGACCGACGCCGACGCTCTGATCAAGCAGGCCGACGTCGCGCTGTACAAAGCCAAGGAGGCCGGTCGCGACACCGTTGTCTGCGCCAGGAAGGCGACACCCCGGACCCCGGGCGATGCCCCCGCGGACGGCTCGCATGAGGACGGTGCACCATCGGTTCGGTCGGGGCAACACCAGATCATCAACCCCGATACGATGGCACTCATGGGATCGACCTTTACCATGTTGCAGGTCATACCGGATCGCTATCGGGTCGCACACGACGTGGTTCAGCAGGTCGTGGCCACATTGCATTGCGAAAAAGCGGCGTTGCACGTGTACGATGCGAATCGTGAGCAACTCGTGTCGATCGCCTCGCTCGGGATTCCGTCGTACCAATCCAAGGGAGACGGCGCGGTCGACGCCGAATTGACGGCGTGGTTCCGCGACCTTCGGCAATCCGGGCTATCTCGTTCCGAGCGGACCGTCGAGCCCATCGTGTTGCATGCCAACGCGCAAACGGGCACCGCGACGATCCGCATTCCACTTGTCGCCCACGGTGAACTGCTGGGAGTGGTCGATGCCGAAAAGACCGGTGGCGAGGTGGAGATTTCGAAGCGGCAAAAAAGTCTCCTGTCGGCGGTCTGCCTGATCGGCGGAACGGCGCTCGAGATATGTGATTCCTTCAAGTTCGTACAGAACCGATGGTCCGGCCTGCTCGAAGCGGCGTGCGGTGCCGCGTGGGCGAACGATTCCTACAAGAGAGAACACGCGCCACAAGTCAGCAAACTGGCCGTGCGACTCGCGCAGGAGCTGGGCCAGAACGATGAGGAGCAATTGGAGCTGATTCACCTCGCCGCGTTATTGCAGGACATCGGAGAGTTTCAGGTTCCGCGACGGATCCGCGAGAAGAAGGGAAAACTCCGCGCCAGCGAACGACGCTGCGTCCAACAGCACAGCCGTGCGAGTGCCGAAGTTCTCGGCAAGGCAGCGGATACCGAGAGAATCGCCGAGATCATCCTTCATCACCATGAGCACTATGACGGGACCGGATATCCGGAGGGTCTGGCGGGCGAAAAGATACCGATCGAGAGCAGAATCCTCGCCGTGGCGGACGCCTATGTGGCGATGACGTCAAACCGCTCGTATCGAAAGGCGATGTCCGACACGCAAGCGATCGCCGAGATCGTCGCATCCGCGGGAGCCCAATTCGACCGGGTCGTCGTCGACGCGCTGCTCGAATGTCATGCTGCTGACACACTCGCACGCGTCGAAAGTCGAAGCAACGAGCCACTCGCCGCCGCCGGTTTTACGCGCGCATAGTAGTCGAGCGACGCAGTGTCCGAGTCTTCGCCGCCTCCGAAAGAGCGTTTCCCGGTTCTGTGTTCCGAGCCGCGGGCTTCAGCCGGCGCGATCTCTCGCCGTTTGATGCGTTGCGAACGTCGGTGGATCCGCCATACGAAATCAGGAAATGCTCGAATCCCTGATTGCGGGTCATCGTCCCGCAAGCGACGACAGGGTCGCAATGGCCGGCCGACTTCGGCTGGGGAGCGCGGGCCGTCAGAATCACACTCGAGGGCGACCAACAAGCAGGCTCGGCCAGTGTGCCGCAGACGCATGTACGATGGTGGCGGCACGAACCGATTACCCGTTTCACTTGGATTCCGGTTTCTCCGCGTCGCCCTCGCGCACTACCTTGGTTCGAACGTCGCCGCCGGCGGTGAGTCGAAGCTGTATCGTTTCGTGCGTGGTTGAACACGTCATGTGAATCGTCATTTCCGGCATATCGAACGAATGGGACTTCCCGCACGAGGGACAATCAAAGCGGACAAGCATCTCTCAAAGGTTCCTTTCCAAACCGACGGGCCACATTCTCGTCGACCCGGGGCCGCCAAGCCGGCTTTGCCCGGGGAGCGGACGTTGCGTTGTCTACCGCTCAACCCCAACCGCAAGTGTTGGGGTGACGGCACACCAGTGGCCGCCCGTGCGGATCGTAACAACGGCCTCCAAAGACCGCCAATCAGTCCAATTCGGACCTGCCACCAGCCGGCAAGTCGGCCTTGCCGGTGACGGGCTTGCCGACCCCGTCCCAGAGTTTGCGATCGGGGCGGTCAAGCGATCACCATAAGACCAAAATGGCACACCCTCCCTCGCGTGTGATTCGCTCACACCCGATGGTAGGTATGCCACTATGGTACACGCCCTGCGCCTCGCATACGGTCCCAACGTGCCACATCGTTCGAATCGACCCGGGCGAGCGGTCGAGAACGGCGTGACCCGCTCATGCGGATCCTCGTACGGCCATGCGGATCTTCGTACGGCGAGACATCGACGGAGTTTTAGGACTCTTCGTGCACGACCTGGTTCAGTTGTTGCTCATCGCCGAGCTTAGCGGAATGCTCCGCGGCGTGACCCACGGGCGGTTGCTGTGCCTTCGAGGTCTTTCCCGGGGCGGCCCTTTGCATTCTCGCGGGCCGGGCTCTTGGGCGCTTGACGGCCGCCGAGGGTGACGGCCGCCACCTTTTCGACGGACTGTTTGCATCGACCGGGTGATGGAGCTTGCCGGATCGGCGGGCCGACGTGCTCACCGTTCGTGCGATTTGTTGATTATCAGCGTTGACGGCGCGGCATTCGTTGTCTTTCCGGACGGCTTCGCGCCTCCGTGATCACGCGATTCGGTGTGCATCGCGTGAGACTCACACGATGACGAGAGGCGTTGGCGATGCGATGGTTGGACCATGACGCTTCGACACTGTCGAGATCCGAAGGGTGCAACCCACTGACATACCTGCCGACTCGCCGAAATCCAGCCCATGTGTGACCGAAACTCCAAAAAAATCCGATTTATTTTTTCCCAAAAATCGAGTGGGTCCCAAACACGTTTCGCTACGAGATTTGCCGGAAGATTGCGCCGGCGAACGCTCTCGTTCCTCGCAAAACTACTTGTTTTTAAGCGTTCTTCTGGCTAGTGCGCCTCCCCTGGTCGCCCGTCGATCCGCGACTGATCGGCGCTTTAGGCTGCCACAGTACGGTGAACCGGCCGATATTCAACGCAATACCTGCATGCTCTTCTCAAGGACTTGAATTTATGCGCCGATGAATTCGCGTCGAGCGGCGCGTCGTGCCGCACACAGAGCACAATTTGTGCCAATCGAAGAAGATAGATTTGGAGACACTCGATGGTAACGAATGCGAAAGGTCAAAGCGGTTCGGGGAAATGGGGCGTCAGCGGTTCGGGCGGTTCCTACGGCGGCGGGACGTACAAGACCGGCAACAAGAACAAGGGTAGCGGAACGGCGACCGGTTACGCCACTTGCTGTAACGACTTCAATCAAAAGGCCGCCTCCTGGAAGACCCTCGCGAGCCAGACGAAGGGAGCCGCGAGCTGCCCGCGTCCGACGCCGGCCCAGCTCAACACCTTCGGAAACTGGATCAACAAGGGTGCGGTCGTTCAGACCGTGACCGCGACCAAGGTCAACAACTGGGCCAAGACCAACAAGATGAATTTCACGAAGTCGAGCCCGGCGTCCTGCAAGACCGTGCTGCAGGCGAAGTTCGGCAAGACGTGCATCAAGGCCGTCTGCCGCAACAAGACCGGCTCGTTCCTCGTGGCCACGACGCCGACGGTCAAGGGCAAGACCTTCAACATCTCGAAGTGCTAGTCCAAGACCGAGGTCGTCCGTAGCGGACTGCGCCCTATGGGCAGAGTCGCCGCAAAGAGACATTGAGACGGGACGATCCCGAGGGAATTCGGGGTCGTCCCGTCGTTCGTTTTAGCCTTCCCGCGATTGCGTCGCCTGGCGATACCGATCCCCGGCAACGGCGGGCCGCGTCGCCGTCGCATGCCCGAGACGCCATCCAATTCAGCGACCGAGTCCTATTTCCGTTCGCTGTATCCCCGCGTACTGCAAGTCTCCGGGTTGTGAATCGCACGGCCTTCCACCGCGCCTTCGGACGAACGGTGTCTCTCGAGTTCGTCGAATAGCCCCAACTACCGGACCCTGTGGGCCAGGATACCCGGCGAGGTGTTCGACAACGTGTGGCACCGGCGGGGGTGGCGGCGGCACCCGCTAGCGGACCCGGCAAGCCGGGTGATCGGCCCGTTACTGGTGCAACACGGACTGGAAGCCCATGCCACACGCTGCTCAACGGTCTGCTAGGCCGTATACTTGGCCTGAAACTCCTGGTATGCCGGGCAGCCGGTCGGATCGCCGCAACAGACATCCCGAACATACTCGTAGTAGACGTTTGGCGGATGCCCGAATTGCTTTCGGATGACACATTTCAGAGCGATGCGGGGTTTGCTCGTCTTGCCGCCGCCGAGGATCATGGACTGGATATACACTTGGTTGCGGCCGGCAAAACAAACCATGTGCCGATTGAGTTGCTTTTGCAACTCGCTGAGATTCCCCTCGAGCTCCTCCCGGCAGATCGGCGGGGTCGCTCCGTGTGCATCCTTGTCCAATTGAAGTGCTTTGGAGATCGCCTGGTCGAGGGCCGCTTGCTCGACCGGGTATTCGAGAAATGCCGCCGCACCGAGCTTCATGGCCACGGGCTGCAACACGCCCGCCGCGGCCTCACCCACGATGATCACGGGCAGGTCGACTCGGCTCCGGCGAAGGTAGCGCAGAAGGTCAATTGCTTCGGGTTTTTTTGGATCCAGCCCGACGATGAGTAGCGCCGGCGGATTGGAGGCGATGAGCTTTGTGGCCTTGGCGAGGTTTTGGGCGAACGTGACCTGATGGTGCAGTCCCGCGCGCTGCACGAGGAGTTTTCTGGCGTCACGGTCGCCGTGAACCACGAGAATCTTCGCCATTCGAACAAACCCTCTATTGGAATCAAAACCGACTCGGCGAGCATCTACTGTGCCAACCGCGCGCCGCAAACAACGTGGCACGTCGGTCGGAACGGCTCGATCCCGAGGTTCCCCCAAGTACTATCGCTCGATCATAGGAAAGCGGTTCGTTCAGATCAAATCGGTGTTTGCACGGTCCCGTCGGCGCTCGATGATCGATGGGGCGCCGCGCCGCGTGATTGTCGCAACAAACCCGCGAGTGCGAATCGCGCGGGCCGATCAGACGCTCCACTTCCGATCGCCGCCGGAGCACCCTTGCAATGCCCCGTGGTTGGCCAGGGCACGTGCGCCCCGCGCGGACGCGGAACGGTTTGCATCGACTCGCGGCGCCTGCTACACTTCGCAACGTGGTTGTCAAAGGCCTGCGAGGGACGGAGCCGCCGACTTGAATGACTGCCCTAAGACGTATGAGTGGTCGGTGCATCCCGCCCGAGAGCGCGCGTGGCAGACCGCCTTCGGAATCGGCGTGATCGCCGCATTCGGATTTGTTGTGTTTCGTGAAGTGCGCAGCGTGGTCTGGGTGCTCGGCGCGGTCGTTGCGATGATCATCGCGCTGAACCGGTTCTTCTTCCCCAGCCGATACCGCATCGACGCGGAAGGCGTGACCGCGCGGTATCCGTTCGCGACGCGCTCATGCCGTTGGGAGTTGATCCGGCGTATCGATTTTGGCAAGCGCGGCGCGATGCTCTCGCCGTTCGATCGCCCTTCGCCGCTGGACCGCAGGAGGGGAATCGTGATCGACTTCGGCCGGCACGCCGTCGAGGTTCGTTTGCGACTTGGAATGTTTTTCCCGCCGAAAGGAACCCAATGAGTTGGTGGCGCCACGCGTTTGCCGTGGACCCCACCGGTCCGGCGGAACCCACGTCGGCCGAGCGCGAGGTCGTTGATCGGTTGCTCCAGGAAATCGTCCGCAGGAGGATGACCACGCCGGCATTGATCTTCTTCGAATCGGCGCCGAGTATGAATTACATCGCGTCGCAGACGATGGTGTTTTTGGCGCCGTTCGCGCGGGTACTCACAACAACGGGGGGGTACGACCGGTTCACGGAGTTCCTCGAGCGGCGCGGAAGCGTGGAGTATATGATACTCCGCCTGGAGACATTGGAGATGGAAAGGGGCTCCAAGGCGATTTCGACCTCGCCTGGAGGTTCCGAAGAATCATGAGCATCGACCCCGACAAGATCAACGTCATTCTCGCGACGGACTGCGGGAGCACGACGACCAAGGCCATTTTGATTCAGAAGATCGACGGGCATTATCGCCAAACCCACCGAGGCGAAGCCCCGACGACCGTGGAAGCGCCGTTTGAAGACGTCACGATGGGCGTGCTCAATTCAGTCAACGAGGTGGCCGAGCTCGCCGGGCGTCGATTGGTCGATGACAACGGGCGGATCATCTCCCCCGCCAAAGGCAACGAAGGCTGCGACGTATACATTTCCACCTCGAGCGCGGGCGGCGGTCTACAAATGATGGTCGCCGGCGTCGTGCGCAAGATGACCGCGGACAGCGCCGAACGCGCGGCCCTTGGTGCCGGCGCGATCGTCATGGACGTCATCAGCTCGAACGACAAACGAAAACCACACGAGCAGATTCAGCGGATCCGCCAACTCCGCCCCGACATGATCCTCATCTCCGGCGGCGTGGACGGCGGGACGACGACGCACGTGGTCGAGTTGGCCGAGTTGATCGCGCCCGCCAAACCACGACCAAGGCTCGGCGGCGCATACCAACTGCCGGTCCTCTACGCCGGCAACATCGACGCTCGCGACGCCATCAAGAGCACCTTCGACAAAGACGTCGACCTCAAGATCACCGAAAACTTGAGGCCCACGCTCGAGCGCGAGAACCTCGAGCCGGCCCGCGACCTGATCCACGACGTCTTTCTCGAACACGTCATGGCCCACGCCCCGGGCTACAACAAACTGATGAGCTGGACGCACGCCCCGATCATGCCGACGCCCGGCGCGGTGGGCAACATCCTCCAGGAGATCGCCAAGCGCGAGGGCATCAACGCGGTCGGGGTGGACATCGGCGGGGCCACGACGGACGTCTTCAGCGTCTTCGACGAGACGTTCAATCGCACCGTCAGTGCGAACCTCGGCATGAGCTATTCGATCTCCAACGTCTGCACGGAAGCGACGTTTCCCAACATCCTGCGCTGGTCGCATCTGGCGTTTGACGAACGATCGCTCCGCAACAGGGTGAAAAACAAAATGGTTCGCCCGACGACGATCCCGCAAACGCTCGAGGAACTCGTCTTCGAGCAGTGTGTCGCGCGGGAAGCGCTTCGGTTGGCGTACGTGCAGCACAAGTCCTTCGCCACCACGCTTCGCGGCGTGCAGCAACAGCGAACGATCGGCGATACGTTCGATCAGAAAACGGGCGGACAGTCGATCGTCAACAACATGAAGCTCGATCTGCTGGTGGCGTCGGGCGGCGTGCTCTCGCATGCGCCGCGTTTGGAGCAAACGGCCATGATGCTCATCGACGCATTCGAACCCGAGGGCATCACCATGCTCGCCAAGGACAGCATTTTCATGATGCCGCACCTCGGCGTCCTTTCACAAGTACACCCCGCCGCAGCCGTCGAAGTGTTCGAGAAGGACTGTCTTATTTACCTAGGTACGTGCATCGCGCCGAGCGGGCGCGGCAAGGCGGGGAAACCCTGCTTCAGCTACACGATTGACGGCGACGGGGTCAGCGAGTCCGGCGACGTAATGTTCGGCGAACTCGAGCTGATCCGCCTCGAAGGACGCGCGCAGCTCGTGGTCCAGCCGGCGCGGGGGTTCGACGCGGGCGCCGGTTCCGGCAAGCGCGTGCAGCGCGAAGTCCGCGGCGGCGCGGTCGGGGTCGTGCTCGACGGACGCGGCCGACCGCTCGTCCTGCCCGAAGATCGCGAGCAAAGCCGCCAAGCCATGCAGCGATGGGTTCGCGCAATGAGCCTCTATCCGGAGGCAGTCGCCGTGGGAACATAGGGAATAGGGAATTCGCCGAGCCGCGTGCTTCAGCTCGCGCGATCTCTCCGTTCTCAACCGAGCCGCGTGCTTGAGCAGCCCGTTGCAGAAGTATGTGGGACCGACTTTCCAGTCGGTCCCACAAAACAGGTGTGGCGCCGGCT
>JADFHG010000114.1 GCA_022567365.1 Planctomycetota bacterium
TACAGGAGGGCGGCGGCCGTGAGGCGGCGCTCGACTTGCTCGTCAGGGGTGTCGATGGGCGCAAGAAACTGCTCGAACTCGTGGCGTTTTCCTATGACGTGCGGCTCGAAGCCGAGGAGCGCGTGGCCAACGAAGGATTCGCGGACGACGAAGCTGAGGAGGGCGCCGAGGAGACCGAGCCGGTCGATGCGGCGCTCGCGCTCGAAGAGGCCGAGGCGGACTACGACGCCCAAATGGATGATCTGCTGGCGGCCAATTTTCCGGTCCAGCGGTTTGTGGATGTGCTCAAGTTGAAGCCCGGGGAGGCGCGCGACAGCGAAATCGAGAAAGTCAAGACGGACTATTCCGGCTACGATTCGAAGCCGTCGCCGGACGGTGTGGGCGCGATTGCGGCGGCCATCGAGGCGTTCTCGAAATGGTCGGAGGATCGTGCGGAGCTCGAGGATCCCTCGGACCTCAAACGGCGCATCCGCGGAGCAGGCGTGCTCGAATTCAGGATTCTCGCCGACCGCGACTCCCAGTCCCCGGCGAACATCGCTTCCTCGGACCCCTCTCTCAAACAGGCGATTTCCATCTACACGGACCGTTTGCAAAAGGTCGGCCCGCGTGCCCGAAGCGGCGACCGATTCCGCTGGTTGGAGATTCAAGACGTCGAGAAGTTCATGCGTCTGGACGACATCGAGGACTTCGATGCACGCCAACCGGGTTCCCAGCAGATTATCGATCGCTATGCGGGTCGGTACTACGTGCTCGCACACAACGACAGCGATTATGGAATGCTCCGCTCCAAGGACCGGGCCAAATCCAGATGGTCGCTGCGTCGATCCAGGGTCGATCAGGATCCGATGACGGGCGAGTACCTTGTCCGGTTCACTTTTGACCCGCGCGGCGGTCGCCTGTTCGGTGATTTCACCGGACGAAACGTGCAACGGCAGCTCTGCATCGTCCTCGACGACGAAGCCGTTTCCCACGCGACGATCATACAACGCATCAATGTGTCCGGGCAGATTTCGGGAACCTTCACCCTCGAGCGGGTGCAGGAAATCGTGCGCAAGCTGGAGGCGGGCGCGCTGCCCGCGCGCCTGAAGGAAACGCCGCTGGTCGAAAAGACGTTCGGCCCCAGTCTGGGCGATACGAACCGCAAAGCCGGTCTCTTCGCTGCCAAACTCGGGGTGGGCCTGGTCCTTGCGTTCATGATCCTCTACTACGGGTTTGCCGCGGGCGTGATGGCCGACATCGCCCTTATACTCAACCTCCTCTTCGTCTTGAGCTTCATGGCGCTGATGCAGGCGACGTTCACGCTGCCCGGGGTGGCCGGTCTGATCCTGACGATCGGTATGGCCGTCGATGCGAACGTGCTCATTTTCGAGCGTATCCGTGAGGAACGCGACAAGGGGGTCATCTTCAAAAGGGCGCTCAACGCCGGTTACGACAAGGCGCTTTCGACGATTCTGGACGCCAACCTGACGACGTTGCTCATCTGTGTCGTGCTCGGATTCTTCGGCAGCGAGGAGGTCAAGGGCTTTGCCATCGTGCTGGGGATCGGCGTGACCACGAGCATGTTCACCTCGCTGTTCGTCACACGCCTGGCGTTCAACACCCTCATCGCGCGGGGCATGCTGAAAGACCTCTCCATGCGGCGATGGGTCAAGACGCCCTCGATCGACTGGCTGGCGCTGCGACCGAAGTTCTGGACGGTTTCAATGGTGTGCGTGGTCGGCGGACTCGGTTTGTTCATAGCTACGGTCTCCACGGATCGCGAAGCCGTGTTCGACATCGAGTTTCTCGGCGGAACGAGCGTGCAAATCGACCTGAAGCCGGGGCTCGACGATATCGACGACAACGCCATCCGCAAAATGGTCACGTCGACGGGCGACGACGACGTGACGTCCTCCGTCGAGTGGCTTCGCGATATCGCGGACAAGCTGGATCGATCGGACGCGGCGCTCGGAGCCGGGGCCGGTGAGCAGTTTGTGGTTACCAGCAAGGAACTTACGGGCGATCTGATCGTCATGCTCCTGCGCGGCGAGCTCGAGGATCGGATCGTGAGGGACGGCGCCGTCGCCGGCGAGCACCACGCGACGATCGATACCAAGGAGACCTTTGAGACGCCCGCGATGGCCGAGACCTGGTTCAAGAAGGCGGTCGCGCGGGCGGCCGACGGTGCCCGCCGTGCCGCGGACCACCTACGCAACGCGCGGGTGACGAGCGTCCAGAACGTCGCGGACGAGGAGAATCTCGGCGTTTCCTACGAAATCGTCACGCTCGAGAAGAACCGCGAGCTCGTGCAGACCGCGCTGCTCGCCGGAATCGGCAAGGATAATCTACGGCTCGAAACCGCTATCCGGGCCACTACCGCGAAGAACAGTGCCCTTGCCGGCGCGGCTTATTTCGTGGTCGACGAAGAGCACCGGTCCTTGTCCGACGTAATCGGCGGCAAGGCGATCGACGATATTCGCGAGTTCAAAGGCGGGGTCGCCGTAGCAGTCACGCTCGTGGCGGATGAGGAAGGTCGGCCCGTGCCGACGATGAGCAAGAAGGCGTTCGCGCGAAGACTGCGGGAAACGCGCCTGCAACCCGAGTTCGCGCAGTATCGGGCGACCGCAACGCAGGTTTTCCCATTGGGGGTCGGATCGGGCGAAGCGGGCGAGCAGCGGCAATACTCCCGCTTCGCGGTCCTCGCCGTGGATCCGGGCGTGCCCTATACGCTCGTGGAACAGGATCGATGGATCGACGACGTCGCTGAACCACTGCTCGCGCAGGTCGGGGCGGCGTTGGCCCGTGCACAATCGCTAAACAAGGTCGTCCTATTCGATCCTCAGGTTGCCGGGCAGGCGCAGCAGGAGGCGATCTTCGCGATCATCGTGGCGCTCGGGGCGATCGTCGCATACTTGTGGCTGCGGTTCGGTACGAAGGAATATGGTTTTGCCGCGATTGTGGCGCTGACGCACGACGTTTCGATCACCTTGGGTCTTCTGACGCTGAGCCACTATGTGTTCGACAATCCGATCGGGCGCATGCTGGGGCTGCATGACTTCAAGATCGACCTGCCGATGGTGGCGGCGCTATTGACCGTGATCGGTTACAGCTTGAACGACACCATTGTCGTCTTCGACCGGATCCGGGAAAACCGCGGCAAGGTGGGCACGCTCACGACCGGGATCATCAACACGAGCATCAACCAGACGATATCGCGAACGGTGCTGACTTCGTTCACGACGTTTCTGGTCGTCATGGTGTTGTACACGGTCGGCGGTCGGGGGATCCACGGATTCAGCTTCGCGCTGCTGATCGGAATCATCGTCGGAACGTACAGCTCGATCGGTGTCGCCACGCCGCTGCTCTATCGCCCGCAACTATTGCACCGTGTCATGTTGGTCATCGTCGGATTCGCGTTCGTCGGCGTCGTATGGGTATCGACCAGCGACGCGGCCGTGCGAACCGTGCTGCTTCTGATAGCAGGTGCGATCATCGTCGGGATCGAGCTGTCGAATCGTAAGAAGGCGACGATCGTGCTACCGCGTGCCGTGAGGGCGTAGCCCGGCGAACCGGGATGAAACCCGCGGAGAACAGGAGCGGCAGGCTTGGTCGCCCGATCTGGTTTGCCCACCCCGATCGGGTACCAATCCCGATAGGGGGCGCGCCGGAAGGTAACCACGAGGGCGATTCAAGTCAGCCCCGCGGGGGCGACGGCACGCAGCCACGGGCGCAAGCCCGTGGGACGTGTCTTGACCCGCGCCATGGATATGATCCGAGCCCCGAGCGCAAGCGAGCGGGTCCGCACGCTCTTGGTCTGCCTGCCAGGACCCCGCGCTGGCGCTTGTGGCTCTGAAAACCGCCCGCCGATCGTGTCACGCACCTCTTCCGCAAGAAGCTCGTCGCCTACCCTTGACGCCGCGCCGTACGTGAATTACACTTGAATCGACGCATCGTCTTCGATGCGACCGACTTCGTTCATCCGGCAAACCGCCGCCGTCTTCGTGGCGCGGCGATGATCTGAAGTCGGGGTGTCGGTTTCCGCGAGGAAGCTCGGTGCGCCGGTCCTCGGCTCGGTGCCGAATCCGGCGCGGTGATCAATGGACTGGTCCGAAACGTGCATGGACGCATCGCACTTCTGCTTTTTGATTGCACGCCGCCATGCCATCCGTAAGGAGGTTCCGTCATGCGCTCGGACGTAAAGGTCGGTATGGCGCTGGCTTTGGCATTCGTGCTGGTCGGCGGGTTCTACTATTTTAGAGCGGACGAGCGGCAAGAGCCGGTCTCGCTCGCCGGCGGGCCGGCAACGGCCGCGGGCAATTCCGGTTTGACCCCATCGAAGGACGCGGTGGGTCGCTCGGAAAAGAACGGCTCCGCCAAGCGCGACGCCCACAAACCCGCCCGCGCGCGCAGCGACAATTCCAAAACGCCCGACCGCAGCGCTGCCAAGTCGCGCCCCGCCCGCAACGTGAAAAACCGGAAGGCGGGCAACGAACCGAAGGCAAAGACCTCGCCCATTCGACGGGCCGGTGCGCCAAAGAAGGTCGCGGCGCGGCGCGAAACGTCCAAGCGTCAACCCAAATCGGATCAAACCAAGCATGATCTCGATCGTGCCGTGGCTGCGGGCTCGCAAGGGAAGCCCGGGACCGCCGCGCGGGGTATTGACGATCAGACAAATGCCGCCGCGTCCAAGGGCGGTCGTGAGCGGCCGAACACGCCGTCCAAAGGTCGTTCCGACGTGAAGGGGGAATCGACGAGGCGCAGGGCAGGAACCGCCACCAGCGGGACGGCGGCCGGTGCCGAGGAGAAAGGTCGGTCGGCGCGTCGCGATGGCCGCAAGCCGATGGCTCCAAAAACGGCATCCAAGTCCGCTCGATCGGCGACGAAACGCGCCGCGCGCAACGTCGCCATGGACACGCACAAAATACGGTCCGGTGACACGCTTTCATCCGTTGCCGAGATGTACTACGGACACCAGAAGTACGCCGATCTGTTGGTCCGCACCAACCCGGAGATTACGAATCCGGATCGTTTGCGTATCGGCCAAGTCATCAGGATACCACCGTCTCCGGACCATACCATCGCCACGCACCCTGCGACGGATCCGTTAGTGGACACGGGCGCGAGCACGAAAAAGGGGCGCAGCCGCGGCACCTATACCGTAAGGGCGGGCGATAGCTTTTGGAGCATCGCACAAGAGCAACTCGGCGACGGCAAGCGTTGGAACGAGTTGTTCGAATTGAACAGAGAGGCGACCCACGGGGACCCCGACCGACTCCGCCTGGGCCAGGTGATCAACCTGCCGCCGCGGGAGCGCACGAAGACCGGTAGGTGATTTGCCTCGGCGGGAGTGGGTGCTTCGGATGGCGCGCCCTCCATGCACCAAACGACCGCGGACCGCGTTGCCCTATTCGCGATCGTCGCCCAACAGCGCTGCGGACACGCTCGGCGCGACCGCCGCCATCACCGCCGGCAGTTCCGTCGTCCCGTCAAGCTGGCTCAGCACGCAATGGCACGTCGTCGGGTCCGTCAGGTGAACCATCTTCCAGGTTCCCACTTCGACCTTTTGCCCGCGGTGCTTGCCGATGGCACATGGATAGTCCCGATGCGTGCCGAACTCCTCCTTCTTCACCGGCGCGTGGAATATCGTCGCGAGAAATTCGCCGTCACGGTCGTACGAAGCGGCGACACCGGGACGGTTTCCGAAGTCCAGCAGATGGACGCCGACCAACCGGAAGCCGCCCGGCAGGGTCGGCGGTGTGTCGAAACTGAGCGACGGCGCGAATCGCTTCGCGGCGGTCGGCGACCCCGGCCGCGCGTTGTAGCGGTCGAGAAAGGTGCGAAACGCCTTGCGGGCATCGAGCGGTAGCCCGTCCAGCAAGTCCTTATAGTCGATGACGGAGGCTTCGGCGGAGCTGTCCACGAGACTCAGTCCGATGACGCCCAACCCCGCCGCCAGACCGAATGAAGCGGCGATCATCCACCGTCGTGAACGGAGCATTCCGGGACGAGCCTCGGATCCCCCCGATGGGCCGCCCATTGTCGCTTCGAGCCGGTCCTCGATGGAGGTCCAGAGCTCGGCGGGCACATCGACGTTTCCTGGATCGACAATCGCAGACGATAGCTTCCGCAGTTCAGCCAGCTCGAAGCTGCATGCCGCACACCGGTCCAAGTGGTCACTGAACGCGGCCCGCTCCGCGGGATCGAGTTCATCATCGAGGAATCGACCAAGCTGGTGTTTTTGCTCTGCGCAACACATGACACTCGCCCTCCGACTCTCGTACGCCGCCCCGTCTCACGGCGAACGTGTTTAGCGGTTTTTCCGCCAACGCACGGTAGCGTCCGCCCCCCGTGGCGGACGTGGGCATGCGAAACGCTCCCGAACTTCTACGGCCGCCGCAGGGGGCGGCCGCTACCCGGGGTTCTTCATCGGACTCCCAGGCTGCGACGGCGTTTCCTCTCGTGCTTGTCGGCGCGCCGAATCGCCGTACCATGAAATCGTTCGTGGCGTTGTGCGCGTGGAAACAAACAGGAGACATCGGCGTGCGGAAGGTGAACACCGGAGGCGGTTGGGCGGCGATTGTCTACACCCTTCGGACCGCGCGGCGCGCGGGTGGATTCAGGGCCATGTGGCGGGCGCTTCGGACCAAGAACGCATGCAAGACGTGCGCCTTTGGGATGGGCGGGCAACGCGGCGGGATGGTCGATGAGCGCCGCAGTTTTCCCGAGGTGTGCAAGAAGTCCGTCCAGGCAATGGCGGCCGACATGCAGGGGCCGATTCCACCGGAGTTCTTCGAGCGCAACGGCTTCGACGCGCTGCGTCGCCTCACGCCGCGCGAACTCGAGCACGCCGGTCGGCTGGTTCAACCGCTCTACGCGGGTCCGCAAGACGCGGGCTACCGACCTATCGAATGGGACGACGCGATCGAACGGTGCGTTGCCCTCTTCCGCAAGACCCCGCCCAACCAACACTTTTTCTACGTCAGCGGTCGGTCCTCAAACGAGGCAGGGTTCATCCTGCAGCTTTTCGCCCGCCTCTTCGGTACGAACAACGTCAACAACTGCAGCTACTATTGCCATCAAGCGAGCGGTGTCGGTCTAAGCAGCGTGTTCGGCTCGGGAACGGCCACGATCCTGCGCGAGGATCTGGACCGCTGTGATCTCGTCTTCGTCATCGGCGGCAACCCGGCGTCGAACCACCCTCGCCTGATGCGGGCGCTGATGGAGGTTCGTCGGCGCGGCGGCGAGGTGGTCGTGATCAACCCCATGGTCGAAACAGGGCTCGTGAACTTCAGCGTTCCGTCCGACGCGCGGAGCCTGTTGTTCGGGTCCGCGATCGCCAGCGAATACGTGCAACCCCACATCGGCGGCGATATTGCGCTCCTCTGCGGAATCGCAAAGCGGATCGAAGAACTTGGCGCGCACGACGAAGCGTTCCTCCATCACTGCGTTGAAGACTGGGACGCGATGCGGGATCACGTTCGCGCGCTGTCATGGGAACGCATCACCGAAGCGTCCGGTGTCAAGCGTGGGCAGATCGAGCGGGTGGCCGAGATATACGCCGCCTCCGAGCGAACCATCTTCTCCTGGACGATGGGCATCACCCACCACCGCCACGGCACCGACAACGTCCGTGCCATCGCCAACCTCGCCTTGCTGCGCGGCATGATCGGAAAACCCGGCGCGGGGCTGCTTCCGATCCGCGGCCACAGCAACGTGCAAGGGATCGGTTCGGTCGGCGTGACGCCCGCGCTCAAGAAGGCGCTGTATGAAGCGCTGGAAAAGCGATATGGCATCGAACTCCCGCGCGAGGAAGGGCTTGATTCGATGGCCTGCATGCACGCGGCCAAGAGCGGCGCGATGCGATCGGCGTGGTGTCTGGGAGGCAACTTTTACGGGGCCAATCCGGACGCACGCGGGGCAAGCGAGGCGATCGGGTGTTTGGACTCGATCGTCTACTTGAGCACGACCCTCAACACGGGTCACGCGCACGGTCGCGCGAAGGAAACGCTGATCCTCCCGGTCCTTGCGCGAGACGAGGAACCGCAACCCACGACGCAGGAATCCATGTTCAGCTTCGTGCGACTCAGCGAGGGCGGAGAGAGACGCCTCGACGGGCCGAGGAGCGAGGTCGAGATCATCGCCGGTCTCGCGCGGCGCGTCCTCGGCGACGACGGGCCGGTCGACTGGTCATTGATGGAGCAACACAAGAACATTCGCCAAGCGATCGCCGCCGTTGTGCCCGGTTACGAGAAGCTGGCGCGCATCGACGAAACCCGAGCGGAGTTTCAAATCGGCGGGCGGACGCTTCACCGGCCGGCGTTTAACACGCCGACGGGAAAAGCGCGGATGCATGTCACGCAAATCCCGGAACTGGAGATAGCGAACGACGAACTACGCCTCATGACGGTACGCAGCGAGGGGCAATTCAATACCGTCGTATATGAGGAGCACGACCTCTATCGCCACCAGGACCGGCGCGACGTGATCCTAATGAACGAAGCCGACGTCCACCGGTTCGGGCTGGCCGTGAACGAGCGAGTCACCGTGCGTAGCGCGACCGGGGAAATGTCCGGCATTCACGTACGCGTGTTCCGCATCCGAGCCGGCAGCGCGGCCATGTATGGCCCGGAGGCAAACGTGCTCGTCCCGACCGACGTCGACCCCGAGTCGCGCACTCCGGCGTTCAAGTCGGTGACGATCACGCTCGAGCGCGAGCCTCGATAGAAGGCGCAACCGGTTAGTTCGAGGCCAATGCCTCCGCCCGCTCGCTCGGCGACTGATAATTCGTGACGGTTCGCGCGTACCAACTCTTGCCGTCGAAGGTTGTGCACGAGCCCGAGGACTTGTAAAAGTCGATCTTCGCCAACACTGGGCCGAGCTTCGCGGCCATGCCCAGAACCTTACCGAGGATCTTCCGTATTTGGGGTTCCGGGATCATCATCATCGCCATGCCGCCTCCCATCGTTACCGCCGCAATGCCCTCCGATAGGTCGCGTCCGAACCGGCGTTCGTCCGTGAAGGAAACGGCGACGAAGGAGTTCTTCGGGAGGACGGCCTCGGACATGACCCGCTCGTTCTGGGT
>JADFHG010000115.1 GCA_022567365.1 Planctomycetota bacterium
GACATGCGTTACTTGACGATATGGCTGACGCGCCCGCCAGATATCATGTGCTCGGGATGTACTAATCCGGATTACGACTGGCACGGGAATTCCATTCAGAATCTGGTCGATTTTGACGCTCCTGCTCAGGTCATTTCGTTGGCGCTGCTTGCGTCCGGCAACAGAGGATGCTGCTTTTTTTGTTGGCCCAGCAGCGATGATCAGGCTTGCATCGCGTTACTGAGATCTCTTCTTTCCTTCCCGCGCGGCGAGGTTGCCGATGCCATCGTCCGGTTTGTTTTCGGGAACATTGAGAACGTCTTCATGGGTCCCATTTGGTGGGAGGGCCTCGCCGATTTCGCGAAGAAGTCGCTCATATCCCTGCTATACGAGTTGGCAGACCCGTTTCGACCGATTCCCCCGGATCACCTGGTGGACACCGGGCTCCGCGTAGTAGATTGGACGATCACCGCGTGGGAAACGAATGTTCGAACCCTTGAGCGAGTGATCTAGTCCAGCCATTCAATCAGATAGCCTCTGATCCGAACCCCGACCGTGAGGGGGGGGGACGGGCATTTATTGGTCAAGCCGCTTCCTGACGGGCGCGGTTCGGATCAAGATGCGCCCCCACGCAACTCTGAAACACTAAAATAGGACCTCCTTATGGATATGCGATATCCATCCCCCGCCAGAGAATCAACCCACCGGCAACCCGTGTGCCCCGCAGTACGTCTTGATCTCTCTGGTGAAACGCGCTCCGAACCTCGCCAGCTTGACGTCGCCGACCCCGTGTACGCCCAGAAAGGCATCGGGCGTCACCGGGCGCTTGCGGGCCATGTCGCGGATTGCGACGTCGCCGAAGATGACGTACGCGGGAACGCCGTCCTGCTCGGCCAACTCGCGCCGCAGTACGCGGAGGTATTCGTAGAGCCCCTGGTCAACGCCCTCCCAGGATTCCGTATCGGCCTTTGATTGTTTGACCGCCGCAGGCTTGGACTTCATCAGCATCACGCGACGCTTGCCGCGCATCACCTCCCACGAGGCGTCGTTGAGCTTGAGCACCGGGTGGTCGTCAAGACTTCGATCGAGCAGCCCCTGGTCGACAAGCTGATGCACCCAGTTGATCGTCTGGTTCCGGGGCACGTCTCCGAGCAAACCGTAGGTACTAAGGCCCTTGTGTCCTCGGCGCCGAACGGCGTCCGTGTCCGCGCCGGTCAGCACCTCCGCGACGTACACCACCCCGAAGCCTTCCCGCACGCGGGCCACGCACGAGAGAATCTTTTGCGCGGTCTCGGTCGCGTCCTCGACGCCCTCCATTTCCTTCAGACAAACGTCGCATGCCTCGCAGTCGGTTTTCGCGTACGCCTGATCGAAATACTCGGACAGCGCACGGTGGCGGCACTGCAGCGACGTGCAGTACAGCCTCATCTGCTCGAGGTGTCCCGTGCCCGCCGCGATGACCGCTTGCGGATCGGCAGCGTCTTCGGCACTGCTGCGGATGAGCTGTTCCCATCGAATCACGTCGGCCGACGAATAGAGCAGGACGCACTCCGCCTCTAGACCGTCGCGACCCGCCCGCCCGGTCTCCTGCTGATAGTGCTCCACGGATTTGGGCATCGTCGCATGAATGATGCACCGCACGTTGCTCCGATCGATGCCCATGCCGAACGCGACGGTCGCCGTCACCACGTCGAGCGATTCGTTGGCGAAGGCGTCCTGCGTCCGCCGTCGATCGTCCGGGTCCATACCCGCGTGATAGGGTTTCGCGTTGATGTGGGCCTTGCGGAGCGCGCCGGCAAGTCGTTCGGTGTCCTTACGACTCAGGCAATAGACGATGGCGGCTTCTTTGTGGTGGCGGCGGATGATGTCGGCGACCTGCGCGTTGCCGTCCACCCTTGGCAACACGCGATACGTCAGGTTTGGTCGATCGAAATTGCCGACCAACATCAACGGATCGTCGAGCCGGAGTTGTTCGGCGATGTCTTGGCGGACGCGCTCCGTCGCCGTAGCCGTGTACGCGTGGACGCTCGCCCGCGGAAACCGCTCCTTGAGCGTGGCGAGTTGCCGGTAATCCCGCCGGAAGTCGTGGCCCCATTGGCTGATGCAATGGGCCTCGTCGATGGAAAACGCGCGCACGTCGAGACGGCCGAGCAAACCAAGGAACCACGGCGTCAGGATGCGCTCGGGCGAAACGAAAACCAGTCGGTATTTTCCGGCGAGTATGTCGCGGACCGCCGTTTCGCGTTCGCATTGCGGCATTCCGCTGTGCAGGCAAACGGCCGGGTAGCCGCACGCCCGAAGACCGTCGACCTGGTCCTTCATCAGTGCGATGAGCGGAGAGACCACCACGTCAACGCGTTCGGCCACCAACGGCGGCACCTGATAGCAGAGCGATTTTCCGCCGCCCGTGGGCAGGACGACGACCGAGTCGCGTTGATCCAGCCCGGCGCGGATCGCTTCTTCTTGAAGCGGGCGCAGCTCGCGGAATCCCCAATAATGGCGTACCGGCTCGAGGATGCGATCTCGCTGTATGTCTGACTTGAGCCTCTTGCTCGCCATTCGAAGAGTGTAGCGACCGACACCGAATAGTCGAAACCCGGCAAGACAATCCGAGCGGCGCTGAGTATCGTGCGTGCATGTCGTCGCGAAAGCCGTTAGGATAGGCTGCGTCGTCGCGATCTTCTTCGCATTTGGGAACGGCGTCGAACAGCGGAGACTGCGCTCTTGCATCGGAACAAGCAAACGCCCGAGCCGATCATGGTCGATTCTGCGGGGCAGGTCGCCGCGATCTGTGGCGATATTCGCTCCGAAGGCGCGTTTGCGTTCGACACCGAGTTCGTGATGGAGGACCGCTACGAGTCCGATCTGTGCCTCATCCAACTCGCCTCGCGCGACACGGTCGCGATCATCGATCCGTTTCTCGGGTTGGACATCAGCGAGGTCTGGGCGCTCGTCGCCGACGAAAACGTCGCAACGGTCGTCCATGCGGGGCAGGAAGATCTGGCCATCTGCGTTCAGCACTCGGGGGCCGTTCCCCGCGCCGTCTTCGACGTGCAGATCGCCGCGGGCCTCGTCGGACACGACTACCCCATCAGCCTCCAGAAGCTCGTCCATGCCCTGTTGGGCATCCGCCTCCACAAGTCCAAGACGTTGACGGACTGGCGCCGCAGGCCGCTCAGCCGCGCACAGGTCGGCTATGGGGCCGAGGATGTCTGCTACCTGCTCGAGATTCACCGCCGACTCCGCGCCGCACTGGAAAAGCGCGGGCGCACGGCGTGGGCGCGCGAGGAGTTCGAGCGCTACGAGGACATCGCGTTCTACCGCATGGCCGAGGAAGAGAAAATCGCACGTATCAAGGGAACCGGCGCGCTTACGGGGCAGCAACTCGCCGTCGTGCACGAAGTGCTCGCGTGGCGCGACGAAACCGCCCGCCGTCTCAACCGACCCCCGCGCGCGGTCCTCAAGGACCACTTGCTCGTCGAGATTGCACGACATCGGGTGACGACTCCGGATGAGATCCGCGACCTTCGTGGAATCAACATCCGCATGGCCGACATTCGCGCGTTATGCGGGATCGTGCAAAAAGCGCTCGCTTTGCCGGCCGACCAATGGCCCAAGGTCAAGAAGAGCGACGCCGGATCGACCGATCAGACGATCCTTGTTTCGCTACTGACCGCGATCGCGCGAAGCTACTGCCAGGAGCATGACCTGTCGTACAACGTCACCGCAACGAACCGCTCCATTCGAGAGCTGTTGAAGTATCGAGTCAAAGGCAATTCGTCAGACCGGCAAGCGCCGTACCTGCTGACCGGATGGCGCCGCGATTCGGTCGGCAGGTTGCTCGACGACGTCCTCGCCGGGAGGAAAACCATGCGCGTTGACACGCAACGGGGCAAGCCGATCCTGCGCATCGAAAATGGGGAATAGCAGATGGACGAAAAGTCGTCGCGAGCCCGATGCTGTTGGGCGCCGTTGGTCTTGTTCGTGGCCGCGATAGCGTCGTCATGCCACGGCCCTCACCATGGCGACCCCACCGGTCGGCGGTTCAAGGACGCCGACGAATGGGCCGAGCGCTTCGAGGATCCCGCCCGTGATGAATGGCAACGCCCGGACTACGTCCTGTCGTTGATGAACCTGACGCCTTCGTCGCGCGTCGCCGACATCGGTTCGGCCACCGGTTATTTCCCCATCCGCTTCGCCCGGGCTTGTCCGGAGGGAATGGTCTACGGTGTCGACGTCGAACCGGATATGGTCCGCTATCTCAACGAACGGGCGGATCGCGAGGGGTTGGCCAACTTGCGCAGCATTCAATGCGAACCGGATGATCCGAAAATACCGGAGTCGGTCGATGTCATCTTCATTTGCAATACCTACCACCACATCTCGGATCGCCCCAATTATTTCAGGACGTGCCGTGCGAAGCTGCGTCCGGGCGGACGGATCGTAAACGTGGATTGGGTGAAAAGGAAAATGCCCATCGGTCCGCCGCCGGACCACAAGCTGGCGGCCGGGGTTTGCATCAAGGAGATGGCGGAGGCCGGATACAGGCTTGTCAAACGGGACGACTCGTTGCCATATCAGTACGTGCTCGTTTTTGAACCGGACGACGGCCTGATTGCACAATAGGAGTCCGTTGCAGAAGTATCGGTCGGTCAAGGCGGCGCCCGTCGAACCAACGGGAGTTTTCGATCTGTCGCGCGCTACACAACCCCAGGACGCTTTGGCGCCTTCGGATACTTCGTCCGCCACGGGGGCGAACGCTACGGATCTTAGTGGACTGGATCAGTATTCCGCCCTTCAGGCCGTTTTTGGCATCTTGGAGCGGGCAAATCGGCGTGATTCACGGCGGCAGAGATCGTCCTCGCTTGAATCGAGTGACCCATCTGGGGTACGATGGAGTGTTGAGGTTCGATAGATGTGAAACGTCGGCACAACGGGACGCGTATCAGATCTCAGTCGAGCAACTACTCAGAAGGGAAGGCAAGACATGCATCGAATACGTTCACTCGCTTTATTCACGGTATTGGTCTGGGCGCTCTTGGCGGTCGTACCCGCCCGCGCCCAGCCCGGTTGGGTTCTGGCGCACCAGAAGATCAGCGACACCGAAGGCGGCTTCACCGGCATCCTGGAGGATCTCGATGTGTTCGGCACGTCGGTGGTCTCGCTGGGCGATCTCGACGGCGACGGTGTGGGCGACCTGGCCGTGGGAGCACAGGGCGATGACGACGGGGGCAATGGCCCTTGTGACGATTCCCACGCATGCAACCGCGGTGCCGTATGGGTGCTGTTTCTCAACATGGACGGCACGGTCAAGGCGCACCAGAAGATCAGCGACACCGAGGGCGGATTCACCGGCATCTTGGATGATGGCGATCTGTTCGGCGGCGCGGTGGCCTCACTGGGTGACCTCGATGGCGACGGCGTGGGCGACCTGGCCGTGGGGGCTGCGTGGGATGACGACGGAAGCGTGGGTGCTTGCGCCCCGCAAGCAAATTGTAACCGCGGTGCGGTCTGGGTGCTGTTCCTCAACCCCGACGGCACGGTCAAATCCCACCAGAAAGTCAGCGACACCGAAGGCGGATTCACCGGGACGCTGGAGGATGGCGATCGTTTCGGCATCTCGGTGACTGCGCTGGGGGACCTCGACGGCGATGGCCTCGATGAGTCCCGTCCGCCGGGCCAACAGGTGCATCGCGCCGATCCCGCCGGGACCCAGCCCACGCGTCCGGTCGGCCAGTTCGTAATGAATGTTGCGGGCGGTGAACATGGGCTCGGCCTGCTCGGTCCAGACGCGGTCCCGCAGCCGGTATTGAATCCTGCGTTAGCGATTGATCAATCTCCGCTTGCGTTCCGCCTTGGTTTCTGTTCTACTCTTCTTCACTCGAAATCCCTCCTTGCGTTCGCGTGCCGTTGTTTCAACAAACACGTTGTACGCGATATGCAAAGCATTTCGAGTATTTTTTTGTCAAAAAGCCGAATCATTCACGCTTGATCAGGGGCTAGTGTAGTCTGCCACGCTGTTTGGATCTCATCGAGGACGGGGCGGGCGCGGCGGACTTTTTTGAGGATGGGCTCGGCCTTGCCGGTCCAGGTGAACAGCTGTGGGTCGTCGTTGTGTTTCTCGATGTCGTCTTCAATCGTTGCGATCAATTCCTTGACGCCGCGGAATGCACCGCACCAGATGCGGCTTCAGGCCGTTCGCTCGCCAGACCCGCGACACCGTCGAGGGGCTGGTGCCCAGCACATTGGCCAAGCTGGTCGTGCTCCAGTGGGTGGCGCTTGGCGGTTCGCACTGGGTCGTGTGTTCAACGATCTTTCGAGCCAGCGCCGTGTCGGCGGGTCGGCCACCACGCGACGCGTCTTTTTCCAGCCCGGACAGACCCCGTGTGACGAAGCGTCGGCGCCAACGTCCCACGATGGTGCGTTCGATGCCGAGTTGTTCGGCAATCTCGATGTTCTGTTTACCCTCGGCGGCCAACAGCACGATCCGCGCCCGCCGAACCAAGCGCGTCGGTGTCGTGCGTCCACGCGACCATCGCCGCAGCGTCGCCCGTTGTTCGTCGGTCAAGGTTACCTTCGGAGCCACTCGCACGGATACCGCACTCCTTTCAAAGAATGCTACCGGCAGGCAGGCTATAAGTTGCAGCATTTATGAGAAACCGCGTCTGGGGCCGTCCCAATTGGGGAGCCACGGTTGAATGGTCTGCGCCGTGCCGCACAGGCTTGGGCGGTGGCGAACGGCGTTGCCGGCGTATTCACGGGGAAAAACGGGTCATCCCGGTCGTTGCCGCTGTATTCACGGGGGGAAACGGGTCATCCCGGTCGTTGCCGATGCGTGAATTGACCGCAGACTCGAGATCCACGGGTTTGCCACCTTCTCTTGGATGCACCCCTCGCCCCGGGACTCGGAATCGAGTTGCAATGGCGGCCCGATACCGACATAATCAAGGTTCTGACTTCTCCCATGCGTCAGGGAGACGAGCGGCTCGCGTTCTTCAGGGATCGATCGTCACGGGCACGGGCTCCCATCGGGAGGTGCCGGGAGGTGGCATTAGCCACCCGTTGAAGAACCCGATGGCTTGTTGGTCTACGTTTTAGGCGATCAACAGCCGCCAGGGGCGGCGGCGGTATCGTCAACGGACTGCCGGCGGCCGGCCCGTCGTCGGTGAAAACACTGGCTGGAAGCCAGTGCCACACTTTTTCAGCGGAACGCCAGGGCACTCGGTCGGATTACGTCGCCGCCGCAACCCATCGAAGAACGACGGGAGTGGGATGCGGCGCCGGTTGTCAACCGGTAAGGACACCGAGCGAAAACCCCAGCGACACCTTGAACAGGGGGATTTCGTCGCGTTGGGTTTGGGTCGGGCATCCGAGGGTTCGGTTGCTCCACCGTTCGCGGTCTCTGGTGGCACGGAGATCGATGACAAGCCCGACACGATGCGTCGCACGAAATTGATATGCCAATCACAGCCCATGCGTGTGGGTTGTGCCGTACTAGCATTTTCTTTTGATGGGAGAGAACGATGATGAGACAAAGGAAGAATCGTTGCTTTGTGTCGCTCACGGTTTCCATCGGTGTCGCGACCGCGGCACTCGCGTTGGGCGTGAGCGATTCCGATGGCGCGGTGGGCATTCGCCCGACCGGCGAATTGGTTGTGTCCGCGGAAGATGCGACGACCGCCGGCGGGGCGTGCAACGAGGGTGCGGGTGATTGTTGCGAAGCGAACGGCAGTCCGGGATGCAACGACATCAAGTGCTGCAATTTGGTCTGCTTCGACGACTTTTTCTGCTGCGTCGGGGTGTGGGACGACGCGTGTGCGAACCTGGCCTCGGTTATATGCACGGTATGCGGAGGCACGGGCGGTCCGGCTCAAATCGCCACCGGTCCGGACTCCGCTATCGACGGCTACCTGCTGGTCAAACCGGATGACTACGGTGCCTGGGCGACCCCGTTCAACGGCACCGACCCCGGTCCCAACGATGATCATTTCAATCCCCTCGGAGGCCTGCCGCTTCGTCAGGCGGCCTTTACCAGTGGACTCTTCCTTTTCGTGGGCGACACTCAGCGTGAGTTGCTGAGTGATATCGCGGACTGGCAGGGTATCATACCCTTCGACAGTAGCCTGAACCGCGTGGTCACCTCACCCGCCGTGGGATCGGATACCAACGATGACGGCATCTTCGACACGATGGTCAGTTCCTTCGATGTCTTCGGCGGGGCGACTAGTCTTTCGTTCGAGCTGACGCAGAAGGTGTTCATCGCCGGCGAGGGCATCGCCGTGGTTCAGCAGGACTACGTGATCACGAACAACAGCGGCGCGATCGATTTCGTGTTGGTGAGTACGTTTGACGGCGATCTTTTCTGGATCGGCGACTTCGAGGACGACTCCGTCGGTACGCTCACCAACGGCATGCCCGGACTCGATCGCTTCGTCTACGAAATGGAAGCGGGCAACACGGCCACAGCGATCACGCTCAGCAGCCCGCAGGGTGAATCGTATTATGGTGCCAAGCTCGGAATCGACCCCGACGGGGGCGGCATTCCGTATGGGTTCGGTACGGACTTTCAGATTTGGGAGGCCTACGGCGTGCCCGATGGGTCCGGCGGCGCCGATGGATCCGATTGGAGAAACCACGTCGCGGCCGTCGGATATGACACTGATGGCGCGAGCGGAGCGTCGCCGCCGGGCTGCGGATCTCGCTGCGACGGATCGATGGGCCTCGAAATACCCGTCTCGCTCGCGAAGGGGGCGACTACGACGGTCATCGTCCTGCACACATACGGTACAAACGTACCGTTCTCGAGTGAAGAGGACATTGCGGTCGTATCGAGCGATCCGCCGGACGGCGCGATCGACGCCCGCCAGCCGAGCGAGCCGGACGGCAGCGCCCCGGACGGTTGGGATTCGATCACGCTGACGTTCGACGGCGATGCGGGCGGTGTCACCGTCGGTGACTTCACCGTTTCCGTTGATCCTCCGGGAACCGCGCCGATAATCATCGACGTCAGCACCGACGGAACCGACGCGACACTCCAGTTCGATACCACGATCCCGCTCGAAGCGTGGACAATCGTAACG
>JADFHG010000116.1 GCA_022567365.1 Planctomycetota bacterium
ACGCATGTAGAACGGCCGCGAGCGCGGGCGCTGCGCCGATTGGCCCCTCGGGAAGCGCGGCCAACCGCGCAAGGGCGCCGTGGTCCAGGGCGTCATTCGGTGTCCATTCCTCCACAAGATAGGGCCGCAACCCGGATTCCAAAATCAACCGCCACCCGGTCGCGCGAGAACGGTCAGTCAGGATGCGTTCCAGTTCCATCCATATTCGCTCCGTGCTGATCGCGCGTAGCTTCGGCGCGTGGACCCGTAGGGCGCTCATCGTGTCCGGGTCTATCGCGAAGTCGAGGGCCGCCGCGAATCGAACCGCGCGGAGCATGCGGAGGTGGTCCTCGCTGAAGCGATCGCCCGGGTCGCCGATCGTGCGAATGACCCGCGCGGCGATATCGGCCCGTCCGTTCACGTAATCGAACACGCGATCTTCCAGCGGATCGTAGAATAGCCCGTTGATCGTGAAATCGCGGCGGGCGGCGTCCTCGCGGTCGGTGGCAAACGTCACGCTGTCGGGGCGACGCCCGTCGGAGTACGCACCCTCGGTGCGAAACGTGGCGACCTCGATGTCGTGTCCGAACTTCCGTACGAGAATCACGCCGAATTTGGCGCCGACGCGCCGCGCCCTTGGGTATAGTTCGGTGAGGCGATCCGGGGTGGCGTCGGTCACGACGTCGTGGTCCTTCGCGGGCCGCTCGAGCAACATGTCGCGCACGCAGCCACCGGCGAAAAGCGCGGTGTATCCGGACGCACGGAGCTGCTTGATGATCGCGACGGCGGCTTCGCGGTTGTCGTGCTTCGTTCTGGTCATGTCGAGAAGAATGTTACGCCATGGGTGCCAAACGTGCGACGGTCGAGAATGCGCCAATTCGGAATCGAGTCGAGGCCGAAGTCGACGTCGGATTCATGGTGTAGGACGATCATCGAATCGTGCTCGGCATGTGAATGGGCCACGGCAGCTAGAAAACAGCGGACATTCGCCGTGGGTGACGTATCACGCGAGTCTCGGTAGGGGGGGTCGAGAAAGAACAGATCGAACGGTAGGGGGGTAGGTGCCGGTGGGGGGGTAGGCGCCGTTGGTGTTGGAGCCGCCGTGCGCGGCGCCTCGGTCCATGCATCGAGCGTGACGATTCTGGCGAAGGCGTTCGCATCGACGGTGGCGATGTTTCGTCGCAGCGCTGCGAGCGCGCTGCGGTCCCTCTCGAAGAATACGCAGGAGGTCGCGCCGCGCGAAAGTGCCTCGAGCCCGAACGAACCACCGCCGGCGAATACGTCGGCCACGGCGAGGGACGGTAGGGCGTTTGGACAATCGAAGTGATTCCCGAGCATTCCGAAGATGGCTTCCTTTACCCGGCTCGGCACCGGACGGGTCACGTCACCGGGCGGCCATTCGATCTGCCGCGAGCGCCACTTGCCCGCGATGATGCGCATGGGTGGACCGGGGGCGCGTCCGCCGGAGGGGCGTCCGGTCGATTGTCGCGACATTGACCGTCTTGCTGACACGGTTGTATAATCCCGTCACCTGTGCCGAGAGGCAAGTTGCACTCAAACGACCAGCGCTAGAAGGAAGACTATGGGTTCGGTTCTCTGCGAACAATGTCCGGCCGCTTGCTGTCGATATTTGGCTCTGCCGATCGACCTGCCGCGCACGCAGCGCGACTACGACGATATCCGCTGGTATCTCATGCACGAGGGAATCAGCGTCTTCGTGGAGGAAGGGGACTGGTTCATTCAAATCCAAACACGGTGCAATAACCTCGGTGCGGACAATCTTTGCCAGATATACGAGGAGCGTCCGGAAATCTGCGCCGAATACGAGGCACACGATTGCGACTATTGCGGCGGCGACTACGGCTATGACCATTTCTTTTCGCACGCCAAGCAGCTCGAGGCGTTCTACGAGAAAAAGACAGGGCGAAAGCTGGGCGTCGGACATGTGGGCAACGGCAAGCGGCGCGGTGTCACGGTGCGCGCCAGGAAAGCCGTAGCGAAGAGGTAAAAGGAGAGGCATTCGTGCGGTGCGTTTTGGCCGGCGTTTGGGCGACTGCGTTGGTGATCGCCGTACCGGGGACGGTAGGGGGGTGTGTCGGGGGTTCGCTGGCGTCGGACTCGGGGCCGCTCCGGGCGAATGATCGCTGGTCAACGTCGGGGCGTCAGAAGGTCCACGTCGGCGAGGAAGTGGCGTTCGACTTCCTGCTCACCGACTGGTTGGGGCGCCCCATCTTTCCCGGCGCGGTCGCGGATTACTGCGCGGTCCTGGTCGGCCCGGACAGAATCGAGTGCGAACCGGGGCTGGACGGACGATTCTCGTTTTCGTACCGATTCGACCGCTTCTCGCCGGGAGACAAAGTCAGGGTGGTCGCCAGCGCTTACCGGGAGCGTGGATACCGCGACTATGGGTATGTGCAGGGTGCCTGGTTGCCGAGCAGCAGTGCTCGCGAGAAGCCCGACACGAGGGTCGCGCGCGACGCAATCACGATCGACATCTATCAACTCGAGATCGAACTCGCCGTACCGCGGCGCCTCGACGAGCTTCTGGCCGAGACCGGTGTATTGCGGATCCGCCGTTCGGACGGGGCGCTGACCAGCGTGTACCTGGACAAACCCGATCGACCGGGCTTCGCGTTCACCGGACCCGATGATGGGGGAGGCTACCGCGTGCGGTTTGTTCCGCGCGGAGATCAATTGAACCCGACTGGTACGACGTCGGTGGAGTTTACGATTCGCGACACCGCCGGCCGGGCCTATACTGTGAGCAAGACACTCGAGACCCCGTAACCCGACAAGGCGATTCGAGCGAAACAGCGCGACCGAGCCGACGAATGACCCGTCGATACATCCATTACGAAGCGGCGTTCGAAGACTACGTCAGATCGCGCGGTTGGCCGTACGTGCCGGTGCTCGAGCAGCGCAGGGTCATCTTCTCCGGTGCCCGGGTCAAGTCGTTCGATCTGATGGTGTATCCCCCGACGCAGCTCAAGTGGCTCGTCGACGTGAAAGGTCGGAAGTTTCCGTACGACCTGATGGGTGGGAAGCGATTCTGGGAGAACTGGGTGACGCGGGCGGATCTCGACGGGCTCTCGCGTTGGGAGGCGGCTTTTGGAGACGGGTTTTCCGGTGTTTTCGTCTTCGCGTATTGGTTGACGACACCCGCGACGGCCCAGCCCACGGTTCAGGTGCACAAGTACAAAGAGCAGTATTATTCCTTCTTTTGGGTCTCCGTCCGTGCGTATGCCGCCGTGGCGCGGGGTCGATCGACCAAATGGGACACGCTTTCTCTACCGGCGAAGGCGTTTCGCAAGCTTGCGAAGCCGCTGGACGAAATATGAAGGGCGATCGCCGCCGCGGGCGGCGTTGTCCAACCCGAAAGGCAACCGCGTTTGCGCACGGGATGCGGATAGCGCTTTACCGGACCCTTTTGGGGCCTATAATGGGGTGCATGAACGGTGTAGATAGAATTCGATGTCGGCCGGCGGGCCTGCCTGTGCCTCGCACACGGACAGGCCGCACCTGTATGTCGGCCGTTTGTGCTTTTGCCGTCGGCGTCCTGTGTTTGACCAGTAGTGTGGTGGCCCAAACGCCGGCCCGTCTGCCGCCGGCGGACAAGGACTTCCTGCACTGGCTCGTGGGACTCGGTGTGGTCTTGCTGATCGCCGTGGCAGCCTTCCTGAATCCGAAGCGTACGCACCAGGGCTAGCCGCGGATCGGTAACGACCTTCCATCCGGCGGCACGCTTCGCGCTGGCGGTAGCAGTCCGTTGAAGAAGTTACGGACGCCCCCGGTGGCGGTCGTTGAGCACCCAAGACGTGGGTCAAAGACACCGCTATCGGGTTGTTCAAGAGGCCATTGGCACCTTATTTGCAAAACGTGTGGAATGGGCTTGCCACCGCCGCAACCGGTTTGCCGGCCCGCCCGCTTGCGGGCGCTGCTGCCGCGCCGAAGACTTGACTTCTTCAACCGCCCGCCGGCACGCCACGAATTGTTTGCCCAAGACCCGCGCCTTCGGGCGTGGGATCAGGGCCTTCTCCGGGGAGACATGAATCATGCTCACCAAACGTTCGGTTATTGTCGGACTGGTCGGTCTGAACCTACTCCTACTGGCCGGGTTGGTTCTCGGGAGCTATTCCCTGCCGGCCGCCTATGCCCAGGCCGCCGGACGCGCGGGGGAATTTCTCTGCGTGACCTGCGGCGTTACCGGTCAGGACTACGATGTCCTCTATGTGCTCGACCTGCCGGAACGCAAGCTCCACGCGTTCATTCCGACCATTCCGTCGGGCAAGCTGGAGTACGCGACGCAGCGGGATCTGAAAAAGGACTTTCAGCGCTAGCGGTCCGCTAATGAAGTAGCGGTCGCCCGTCGTGGAGGCCGTCAAGCCTGGGTCACCTACGCAGCCGTCGGGGTCTTCAACGGCCCACCAGCGGCTGGTCCGAGCAAAGAAGGAGATTTGAGCGATGGACAACAAGAACTTCGCGATCGGCATTCTCTCGACGACGGCCGTCATCCTGCTCGTGGGGCTGATGGTCATTCACAGCAGACCGGAGACGACGTTCGCCCACGGAATGACCACGATCGGCGGCGACTATCGCCTCACGGTGGGTCGTCTCTCGGGTACCAATAGCACCGTCGAGGAATTGCTCTACGTTGTCGATGGCGCGACCAAGGGCCTCAACGTCTACAAGTTCAGCGTGGCGAACCGAAAGATCGAGATGTTGCATGCGATCAGCCTGGAAGAGATGCGCAGGGCATCGCAGAACGCGCAACCGCCTCCCGCCAAAAAGAAGAGGCGTCGTGGGCGAAGACCGTAGTGCCGCGTCGCGCATAAACTTGCGGGTTGGGCGGCAACCTAAATCCGTAACCGTTCACGGGGTCAAGACCCTGGAAAACAAGGGGTTCTTCGTGAATTGAAGCTACCGAGAAGCCTTCAAACTATGGATCCCCTGGCCGAAAATGCCGTTTCTGGGCCGTGAGCGAGGATTCTACCCTGTGAACGGTTACCTAAATCCGAACCGCGACCGTGAGGGAGCGGACTTTGCTATGCCTATCGCTCAACACCAACCCGTGAATCCAGGTGTGACGCTGCAGTAGCGTGAATCCCGATTCGCTTCGAATCTGTTTCGCGGCGTGAGCGCGTTAGATGGAACGGACGTGGGTACGCTTGGCCCATCCGGAGATGCGCCGTACGGGGCGACGGCGCTCAGGGGGCGAATACCCCAACGAGGCTGTTGGCGACGGTCGTAAGCCGATGCGACAAAGCCCGCCCGACCACCAATGTAACATAACATCCATTATAGGACGTTCGATCTCTGGTTTCCGAACGTAGCGATTCCGCGCATACAGCCGCCAACCGGTCATTCTCGCCGCGCCAAGCGATGCTCAGGCGAACGGATGGCCTCTGGCGCCGTGTTTTCGGCGCCGTAGCCCTCAGCCATGTGGTCCAATCCTGAAGTGCAGACGTGCCGTGCGCGACGTGGCCCGGGGCGCGAGGCGCGAGGCGCGTGACGGGTCATCACCGAGTGTCCGCCAACACTTCGATCGCGTCATCCATCGCAGCGATTGCCGTGGCCGGCGCGAACCGGGACGCCACGGCCGTGCGAAGGTCGATGATGTGAGCTGCGGTCATACGGTCGGTGTGCGTTGCGATCGCGAGAAGTCGTTCGCGAAAGTCCGCGTCACTACCGAAGAGGCAGTCTTCGTGGAACGCGTCGGGAATCACTTCGGGATAGGCAAGTCGATTCGGCAATAGCGGGCGGCATCCGGCAAGTATGGCCTCGACTACGGCGATACCGAAGTTCTCCTGAACGGCCGTGCTCACAACGACGTCGCAGGAGGCGATTAATTCTAGGTACGCCCGGCGGTCCGGCACGTATCCGGCGTGTACGACCCTCTTGCCAAGTCGCCGCAATCCGTCGTCGAACGCGGTGGGGCGGGTCCGAAACTGCTCGCCGACCAGGACGACCTCAAAATCGAGTCCGCTGTCGGCCAGGCAGCACATACCCTTGAAGAACACTTCCGGGGCCTTGTCGAACTCCCATCGGTGGCACCAGAGAAAGCGGACCCCCCCGCCGGTGCTTCGCAGTCGCTTCGCCGACGTCAGGTCCGTATTCACGGCCACCGCCGGCGGCAGCACCGCGGCGTTTCGCCTGATTCGATCCGGCAAGTCGCGCGGCACGTGGTCCGGCATCTTGGCCAGGAGCTTACCCGCTGCGTCGGCAAACGAGTCGAGATGATACCGCGAGTTAAACCAGACCGCGTCCGCGGTCAGCGCCGACGAAATGTTTGTCATCCCATACTGATAGTCACGTTCGTCGTCCTGGGATAGTGGATAAGTCAGTTGGTTCTCGTGAAAATAGCATACGATCGCCGCGTCGCGGAGCGCCTTGGGCAGCACCGCGCGAAGGTCGGCGGCGCTGAGCATGTCGTTGCACAGCACGACGTCGACAGGCCTCCGCGTCCATCCGTTGTCGTCGTAGGCAAACCACAATGCCGCCCCGCGCATCCGCCATTTCCACTTTCGCGCTGGTAGCGTCACAAGCGTACACGCATGGCGTGTATGCGTGCTAAACGTGTCCACAAAATGCGCGTGCGACCCGCCGTAGTACGGCTCGAGCACGGTGACGTTTCGCGTCGTCATTGGGCAATCCCCGGGTTCGATGTCACGTCGTCGGACGACACGTGCGCTGCCGATGCCAAGACGTACCGGCCTCGAAGACCGGCGTAAGTGTCCGTCCAAACCGACGGACGGTGCGGAATCACCCCACCGGCGATCACCTCGTACATGCGAGAAAGAGATCGCCGGATCCTTGCGTCCACACCCGCGCCCGTGGTTCCCCACCCTCGCGGCCTTCGGTCCGTCCTTTGCTCGATCCCCCCTACCGCCCTGCCGCCGCCCATCGATCCTGGGATTCGGCCGCTGACGAATCGCCGGCTACCCGATCGGCAAGGGTCGGCGTCGCGTGTCTTTGACCATCGGACCCATCGCCGCAGCCGTCAGGATAGCGTTACGACCGGCTCGCGTCAGCTCATAGAGATCGCGTTCCTTGGGCATGAGCAGCCCCGCCTCGCGCAACTCCCTGACGTGATGATAGAGCGGACCCGGCTTGAGCCCGGTAACGCGTTGAATGGCCTGATAAGTGCCCGGACCGCTGAGGAGTTTCGTCAGGATTCGTACGCGGTCGACGTGCCCGAGTGCCGCCAACACCCGACAGACCTGTCGCGACACCAGCGACCGCACCGCCCTACCGGCGGGTTTCTTGTCGCGGTGGTTTCGCGGCATTTCCCCGATCCGGAAACCACGGTCGCCCCCCCCCACCGCGACCAGCCTCCGGGTGACATACTCCCAGCCGTCGCCCACTCGTTCGGCGACGAGCACCGCGCCGGCCACACCAGGCACGTTCGCCAGCTCGGGAAACACGGACGCCACGGCGAAGCCCTCGACGTGGGCCGTTCTATTCGCCTTCGCAGCGCGTTTCCGAGTCGCCTCCGCCCCCCGGCCACGGGCCGTTCGTTTCGGTTTTGCCGCCGCCCTGCCCGTCGCCATCGTCTTACCCGATACTCCCGTCCCCTTCCGGACCGCCGCCGACTTTTTCGCACGGATCACCTTCTTGCGTGCGACGACGGATTTCCTCTTCTTCGCCCTACCCTTTTGCGCCACCGTTTTTGGCGCCACCTTCAGTGTCCGTTTCACACGAGCCATTTTGGATATCTCCTCGCGAACTGCCTGCCCTGCCGCCAACCCACCGCCCCACCGTCTAGCGCCACGATCTTCGGCTCGACGAGTTCGGTAGCGTAATAGTTCCGCTGTATCAGTATACTAGTATTCCAGTATACTATAATACTGGTATACTGTCAAACACTGATATCACTTCGGGCGGTCGATTGGCGTCGTCGTGGCCGCCAAGATATCCATTCGGTCAGGATGCCAATTCCAGCGAGATGCCGATTCGAGGTGACTCGGATTCACGGGGCGGGGTCGGCAGCCTGCTGAAACACACGACGGAGGTGCCGTTGACCCAGTTTCTCGGGTATTCCACGGCCGCCACCGGGCGTAGCCGCTACTTTTCCAGCAGGCTGTCGGCTGGATCCGATTTCAACCGCCGTACGAGATCCGAAGGAGTTACGCGCGGTTGATCGCTCGACCGATCGTGACGCCCGGCGTGGACACGCCCCTTCGACCTGCGACATTCCCATGCCAAGGGGTGCCGCTCGATTGCGGCGTAAGCTCATGAGGCACGGTATGTTATCTGCAATGAAGCGGCGACGGTACGACGTGTACGGCGGCAAGAAGCCTATGGCAGCGGATGCCGGCTATATCTCGCCGTCCGCCGCCGCAAACTCTATCTTTTCCCTGATCGCGCGAAAGGCCGTACCACGGTGGCTGATACTGTTTTTCTGATCGGTCGTCATTTCGGCCGCCGTCATCGCGCGGGCGGGGATCCAAAAATACGGGTCGTACCCGAAGCCGTTCGAGCCCCTCGGAGCGGCGAGGATGACGCCCTCGAGCGTTCCGGCTGCCGTGGCAATGATCCGTTCACCCCCCGCAAACGCTACCGAGCACCGATACCGAGCCGTCCGCCGCGCGTCCGGGACGTTCGCCAGTGCGGCAATCAGCTTCGCGTTGTTGGCACGATCGTCCGCCCCTTCGCCCGCGAATCGCGCGGAGAGAACCCCGGGAGCGCCGTCGAGCGCGTCCACCTCGAGCCCGGAGTCGTCGGCCAACGCCCAACACCCAAGGATGCCGGCGTAGTACAGGGCCTTGATCCGGGCATTCCCTTCGAAAGTGGCCGCGTCCTCGACCGGCGGCTCGATCGACGGAAACTCGTCGAGCGAAGCGATCTCGATGCCGAGTCCGGAAAGTACGCTCCGGGCTTCCTGCAGTTTGTGGCGGTTGGTTGTCGCAAGCACTATTCTCATGGATCGCATCTCTCACTGGTCGCATTGGCCCTTCTGCGGGTCGAAAGGCGCGTGATTATCCGGTTCCAGGTGTCTGTCCAAGAAATAGGCTAGACAAGCGTGGCATGACGGCGGTCGTTGCCGGGGACGATGGGAA
>JADFHG010000117.1 GCA_022567365.1 Planctomycetota bacterium
GAACAGCTTACATAATCCAGGCCGACATTGTGACAAAATTCCACTGACGAGGGTTCGCCCCCATGCTCACCGCAAATCCCGATTTTGAGGTCAGGCTTGGTTTTTCTCCCCTTTTCAACACCTATTTTAATTAATTCTCCAGTTCCTTCCTGATCGATCGCTACAAAAGGATCTACCTTTAGAATATTATTTTCCAAATAATAAGGAAGAAAATTCCCTGAATCATCTCTACTCATTCCATAACAGGTTTGGGTCAAATCATTGGTACCAAAGGAAAAAAAATCGGCTTCTTTTGCTATTTTATCCGCGGTTAATGCAGCACGCGGTAGTTCTATCATGGTTCCTAAAGAATATTCTATTTTATATCCTTTTTCCTTCATCACTGCTTCTGCCACTTTCTTTACCCTTTCTTTTAAAAAGGTAAATTCATTGACATGACTGATCAAAGGGATCATGATTTCAGGAATGACCTTTTCCCCCTCATTAGTCAACTCAATTGCTGCTTCTATAATTGCCCTGACCTGCATTTCATATATTTCGGGGTATGTAATACCGAGGCGGCATCCCCTGTGGCCAAGCATAGGGTTCATCTCTTTTAAACTTTGATGTTTTTCATATAACACTTCCCCGGGAACACCCATTTCTTTAGCCAGTTCTTTTATCTCTTCTTTAGTATGAGGCAGAAATTCATGTAAAGGAGGGTCTAATAAGCGGATAGTTACCGGTAGACCTGACATTATTTTAAATATTTCTTTAAAATCTCCCTTTTGCATGGGAAGGATCTTGTCTAAGGCTTTTTTTCTTGCTTCTACAGATTCCGCAAGGATCATTTCTCGAATTGCTTTAATTTTGTCACCTTCAAAAAACATATGCTCGGTTCTGCATAGGCCAATACCTTCCGCGCCAAACTTCCTGGCCACAGAGGCATCCTAAGGCATTTCTGCGTTTGCCCTGACTTTGAGTCTTCTCACGTCATCAGTCCAGGATATGAGTTCAGCAAAATCTCCGCTAAGCTCCGGTTGTTTAAGAGGTGCTTTTCCTCTAATCACTCTTCCGGTACTGCCGTCAAGCGTTATAAAATCCCCTTCTTTAATAACAATCCCATTGGAAGTAAACTGTTTATTTTTAAGATCTATTTGAATATCGCCGCATCCTGCCACGCAGCATTTCCCCATGCCTCTCGCCACCACTGCCGCATGGGACGTCATCCCGCCTCTTACCGTAAGAATCCCCTGTGCCGCGTTCATTCCTCCGATATCCTCGGGTGATGTCTCCAATCGAACAAGGATGACATCCTTGCTTTGTTCAGCAAGTTGTTCGGCATGTTCTGCGGTAAAGACCACCTGCCCTACCCCTGCTCCTGGCGAAGCCGGCAATCCCTTTGCCAGTACATCTAACTCTGCCTTCGGGTCAATCGTCGGGTGCAATATTTGATCTAACTGTTCCGGGTTTATTCTAAGCAATGCGGTTTTTCTATCAATTAACCCTTCTTTAACCATTTCCACGGCAATACGAATAGCGGCTGCCGCAGTCCTTTTTCCGGTCCTGGTTTGAAGCATGTAAAGTTTTTTATCCTGAATGGTGAACTCAATATCCTGCATATCCTTGTAATGGTTTTCCAGTTTTTGGTAGATTGATTCGAGATTTTTGTAGGCTTCGGGAATTTCTTTTTTGAGGTTTGATATAGGATGGGGTGTCCTGATGCCAGCCACAACATCTTCTCCCTGGGCATTGACAAGATATTCACCATAAAATTTTCTCTCTCCTGTGCTGGGATTCCGTGTGAAAGCAACGCCTGTGGCGGAAGTGTCTCCCATATTGCCAAAGACCATTGATTGAACATTTATGGCTGTTCCCCAGTCTCCAGGAATATCATAAAGCTTGCGGTAAGTAATAGCTCTTTTGTTATTCCAGGAATCAAAAACCGCGTTAATGGCCATTTTTAGTTGTTCCTGTGGTTTTTGAGGAAAAGCAAACCCCTTTTCATCCTCCACAACTCTTTTATATTCAATGACCAAAGCCTTTAAATCTTCTGACGACAATTGATTATCGAATTCGACTTTTTTTTCCTTCTTTTTCTTCGAGTGCGAGCGATTCGCCATCCACGAGGCCAAAAAAGCACGATCGGCGAAGATGACGCGCCGCCGCGTCGGGGCCTCCCTACCCTACGTCCGGCGCGTCTCCGGTTTGCATTTCGTGCATGATCAACAGGGACATCAGCCACGACAGCACGGCCTCGGCGCCCTGATTCTCGTTGACGCCTGACTCGGTCAAACCGTCGTAGCAACCCCGGGTCTTGAAGTCGATCATGCTGACGCCCGCGTCGTTTTGCCCCAGGTACCACTCGAAACATCGCCGCATTTCATTCAGCCAGTGGACGTCGCCCGAAGCCCGAAACGCGGCCTTGCAAGCGCCGATCAGCGCGGCCGGTTCTAGTGGTTGCTGATCGAAACGCGCCCTTTCGCCGGTCCGCCGATCCCAGCCCATGTTTCCGATCAAGGATAGATGGCCCTCATCAGCGCGCTGGCGGTCGAGAAGCCACGTGAGCGTTGCGATGCCCCGCTGAACGAGGGGCTCGCGGTCAAGGGTGAAACCGGCGATGATCAATGCCTGCGGGATCCGACCGTTATCGTAGGTGACCACGTCCTCGATCCATGGCCAATCTTTCGTCGCATGCCGCGAGAGCGAGGTCTCCAATCCGTCCGCGAGCCGCGACAGCGCGCTACGTGCGTCGTCGTCTTCGGGAACCGCACGCAGATAGTAGTGAATGCCGAGTATGCCCAGTGCCAGACCGCGCGGCCACGTCATCGTGTCGACGATTGGTCGCGCGGTTCGGAACATGTGCATTGCGAGATCGCGCAACGCCTCGTTCGGTGCGTGGGAGACGAGATAGCCGAGCGCCCAAATCGCTCGACCCTGGCAGTCGTCGCTGCCATTTTCATCCAGCCAGCGACGGTCGTAGGACATGAAGTTCCTGAAGCGACCACCGCCCGCGGGCAATGCAAAATGCAGGAATGACAGATAGTCGGTGAGGGGCTTGACGGCGGCATCGTCCCTGAACAGAGACCAGGTCATCGCCGACACCAGAAGCGATCGGGCGTTGTCATCGGTGCAATAGCCGTGAATGCGGTTGGGCGTCGCATAGATCGCGTGTTGGAACATCCCGGTGCCGTCGGTCATCGCGAGCATATGATCCAAGCGTACCTCGGGCAGCGACATGCGCATGACCGGTTTCTTGGTCGCGGCGAGCCCGCCGGTGCGTTCGGCGAACTCGGCCCGTGCCTCCGCGCAGGTATCGGCGTATGTGCGCGTGACGTTGGCCCAGATCATCCGGCGACCGAAGTCATATGCGGACCGGCGGATGGATTCGCGGAGTTTCGCGTCCCCGAGAAGCTCGCTGATGTTCTTTGCCCAACCGTCGACGTCGTCGAAGTCGACCAGCCGCCCCCGTCCGCCCGCGAGTAGTTCCTGTGCGTGCCAATACGGTGTCGATACGATCGCCCGACCGGACGCGAGGGCGTAGGCCAGCGTTCCCGAGGTAATCTGCTCACGGCTTCGGTACGGTGTCACGTAGACGTCACACGCCAGGAGATAGTCGCACAGGTCGTCCAACGACGCATACCGGTTGTGAAAAATCACGTTTTCCTGAATGCCCAACTGGACCGCCCGACGTTCCAGCGACAAACGGTAGGATTCGCCCGAATCGCGGCGGACCGCCGGGTGGGTGACACCGAGCACGATGTAGGCCACGTTGGGATGATCGACCACTACCTTCTCGAGCGCATCGAGCATTGTCTCGATGCCCTTGCCCGGACCGAGCAGACCGAACGTCAAGAGCACGGGGCGACCGGCGAGCCCGAACCGGGCCTTGCGCGGCTCGGGATCGCAAAACTCGACATCCGGTACGCCGTGTGGGATCACCCGTATTCGCTCGGTGGGCACGCCGTATCGGTCCACCAGAATCGTGCGGGCCTTTTCCGCCATCACCATTAGCGACGCGCATCGCTCGCTCACACCCTTGAGAACCTCGATCTGCCCCGGCGACGGCTCCATCAGAATCGTATGCAGCGTCGCCACGACCGGCTTTCGAACGTGATCCAGCAGGTCGAGAATGTACGCGCCGTCCGGACCACCGTATATCCCGAACTCGTGCTGCAGTCCCAAGACCTCGGCGCGGCTGGTATTGATTTCGTCGGCCGCGTTGCGGTAGTCTTCCCGGCGATGTTGGCGAATCCGTAGCATCACCTCCGGTCCGTAGTCATAGGTTTCGTCGCGATCGTTGACCGCGGCGATTCGAATCGGACCGTTCGCCCCGAGAGGGTGCTGGTACACGTGTTCGGCGAGACCGGATGAAAGGTCGTGGGCGAACGTGGCGATTCCGCATCGCCGGGGCACGTAGGAACTGAGCATGAGCAGATTCGGATTGTCGTTGCTGGTCATCAGGCCATTCTACCGTAGGTCACGCTGCACGGATACGCGCATTCCATCCGTGCGCGATGGTCACCGGAATCAATGAAAATCGGCGGCGGCGCCCCGTCGCGCGCAGCTCGATCACCGCATCCAATACAGTCTATTTCGGCATGATCGCGCTCGCGACAACTCGCCATTTCGCCGGCGGACCGCGGCGGCACCCGACTCCGTCATTTACCTGTGCATGACAAATCAGGCGGCCGATGCGACAGGGAGCGCGAGACTCTCGCCGAGCCTCGGCGTTCGCGATGTAGCTTCCGCCCCCCGCCGGGGCCGTGGGCATGTAAGACGATCGTGAACTTCAACGGCTGGCAGCCATGGCACCTCAAAGAGTGTGGTGATCGTGGGGCCGGCCAGCCGGGTTTTCGGACGATCGATTCCTCTCAATCGACTACAATTATGACTGGTACAGCCATTGGGGCGCGGTATTATCAGTCTTCCGGTACGGTTGTTGCTTGCGGCGCGGGGCATTTTCGCTCCCGAGCATGCACATTGCCGCGTTGTGTGCCTATGATCCGGTGCGGACCGGATGAAGGAAAAGAGGCTATGCGTCCCATGGAAACCGCGGGATGGAAACGACACAGAATGTGAGGGGAATCCCATGCGTATTGCGACACTATTAACGCTAATGATCGCGGTGTCTTCCGCTATGACCGCCGCGCGGGCCGATCTCATCATCACCCTTCAGCCCGTTGACGCCGACGGAACGCCCATTGCCGGCGCCGTGGCGCCGGGTGCGGAGGTTATCGTCGATGTGCTCATTTCGGTCGATGGCGACGACAATCCGCTCGCCGACCTGCGGATGTTTCAATTCGATTTCGCGGGCACCAGCCCCTCGATCGAGCTGGACAGCTTTACCTGGCACGTCGACCCCGAGGGGTACGGTCTTGCCTCCTCCGATCTGCCCGTGCCCTCGGTGATTTCCCTGCTGTTTTCGAGCAACCCCTCACTCTTGACCCTGACCGAGGAACCGGTGCTGGTGGCTACGATCGTGGTGACGGTCAATGGCACCGGCGTGCTGGACGCGATCAATCCGGACCCCGGTCCTGGTAAGGGTGCGTGGTTCAAGGCGGGCTTCGACCTCCCGCTCGACTTCAGACTCGACCCGGAAAACAACCTCGCCGGAGGCACCATCGAGATCGTCGCCGACGAAGGCGCCGCGGACAGCGACGGTGACGGCACGCCCGACGCTTCCGACCCGTTCCCCACCGACCCCGACGAGAGCGTGGATTCCGACGGCGATGGGGTTGGCGACAACGCCGACACCGACGACGACAACGACGGCGTGATCGACGAAGAGGATGACTTTCCGCTTGATCCAAATGAATCGGTCGACACGGACAACGACGGGATCGGTGACAACGCGGATACCGACGATGACGGTGACGGCGTGATCGATGAAGAGGACGACTTTCCGCTCGATCCAAACGAGACCGTGGATACCGACGGTGACGGCGTGGGCGACAACGCGGACGAGGACGACGACAACGACGGGCTCGCCGATGAGCCTGGCTTGGACGGTGATACGGCTGGTGATCAAAGCGGCGATCCGGTCGTCGGCGACCCCGCTCCCGGCGACGACACCTCGAACAACGGCGGCTCGCGGACGACAAGTGGGATATGCGGAGCCGGACTCATCAGCGGTTTCATGATGGTCCTATGCGGATTGTCCGGGCTGCGTTTCCGTCGCCGCTTGCCGCGACGCGCGCCAACCGACCAGTCCTAACACGGTCGATCGGTCGAATGGCAAGCATTCTGAACCGCCGAAAGCGCCACGGCGTTGATCTATCAACGCCCGGTAGTCGCGATGGATCATCCGCCCACGTCACGGACGAAGGACGAGAGACGTAGCGTCCACCCCCCGTGGCGGACGAAGGACGAGAGACGTAGCGTCCACCCCCGTCACGGACGAAGGACGAGAGATATAGCGTCCGCCCCCCGTGGCGGACGTGGGCATGCGAAACGCTCGCAAACCTCGAACCCCGGCATTGGGGGGGCAGGCCGCTTCGCGCCAAGCAAGTAGATGGTCCGAAAGTGCGCCGGCAACGGACCAGCCCCGAGCGCGGGGCGGGTGCGGAAATGGGTTGACGAGCAAGCTGGATTTGTCAGGCCCGTGCCCCACATTGTTCAACGGCCTGCCAGACTCGTCCTCACGCCCACCCCGAGCGTCCGAAAACCATCCGAATGAGGCCCGGACCCCTGGGCGCGCAACGCTCACCGACCGCTGCGAACCCGGCGTACGACGGTCGGCTTACCCGCGCGCGGGGTTGTGCCGCATGCGGGATCCTTCACTGCAAATCGCGTTTTCTTGTGTCCGATATCACCGGGTTTCTTACCCTCGCGCGAAAGGTTCGCTCGGTTCATCGACCAATACTGATATCGCTGATCCGCGGCGGTCGTCGTCGGTGGATCGAAACGATGCGAACAGAGTGCAGCCTTTTCCTCGGATGGGGGTACAAATGAACGTGCAAGACAACAAGCTCGAAAACGTGAAAGTCGTGTATGTGGCGAGCAGTCGGGGCGACGCGGCCCTCAACGTGCTTTGGCTGCTGGTGGCGATCGCCGCGGCAGCGGCAATGGGCGTCGCGGCGACGCTTGCGTAGCAACGAAACGCTATTCCGCAAGGGCGGTGTTCGACACGGTGCGAGGCAAGATTGGCGCGGCGGCGCTACGATCCGTAAACCCTACATAGGGGTTGATGGGTCGGCCCTCAGCCTGTTGAAGAACTTGGTGCCCGTGTCGGTAGCCCATGTCTTGGTCGCTCGACGGCCGCAACCGGGGGCGGACGCTACTTTTCTCATCGAGCGCTACTCTTCCAACCGACTGCTACTTTCCCAACGGGCTCCTATCCCGGCCCCGTGAATTCGACCTGAATCGTCGAGAAGTCGCGCGCGTCGACGTCCGCGTCGCCATCGAAGTCGGCCGGCTCGCAGCCGACGGCCACGCCTCCGCCCGGCCCCACGAGGCAAGTCACGAATAGGGCGTAGTCCATCAGGTCGATATCACCGTCCTTGTCGAGATCACCCGGGAGGATCGACTCGGCTGCTGGGACGATCAGGTCGGTAAACACAGGCAGATGGTCGGAAGCCACCGCGCTGGCGTTTGGCGGCGGCGGTTCGCCGTACTTGGGGAGTCCACCCGGCAGCCCTTCGTCCGCCGAATCATACACTTCCGCGGGCGGCTTGAGGTCCGCGAGCGCACAGCTCACAAAGACATAGTCGATCCGCCGACCCGACGCCGGAAATGTGGCATCGTTCCCGTCGAGTTGCTGCGCATCGAGTAGGCTTGTCTGCGCAGTGTCGATTATCTGGTGAAACGGATCGTTGACGATCCCGTCGGCCTCGAGGATTGCCTGAAGATCCGCCCCGAGGCTGAACGACTGGGGCAGTCCCCGCGGCAGCGAACGAAATGGGTTGGGTCGCAGCGGCACGTTTTCGAGTTCTTCATTGACGTCCCCCATGAGCACGTACGCATCCTGTCCGCTGACCAGGTCGCCGACGACCTGCGCCATCCGTACAGACTCCACCGCCCGACGAAACTCGTTGTTGTTGCCGCTGGCCGCCTTCCAATGCTCAATGGCAATGGTCAAGACCCGCGCGTCGGCGCCGAGGTCGATCTCCACCTCGATGATCAGCCGGGTGATGTCCTTTGCGCCGGGATCGCCGGAAAGACCCTCCGAAGTGTGAATGGTCACCGCGGCAAACGGATACTTGCTGAGCAGCGCATTTCGCAGCGAACCGAATGGGTTGGTCGCGGGCAACACGGTAAACGGATAACCGGCGTCATCGGCGAGGTCGTAGAAGTTTTGCTCGGCGTCCGTGCCCCCGATCTCATTGAACTCGTTGATCCCGACGACGTCGGCTCCGATCCGATCGAGGATGGCGAGTGTGGCCGCATACTCATCCGATCCCCTCGGACCGACGTCCTGGATATTCCACGTCGCCACGCGGACGGGTGTCTGTGCGAAGAGGGAACCGACGGCGCACGCGAGTGTGATCACGGTCGCGGACAAGAACGACGGTCGTGTCCCCATGTTCCAACGAATCATCGTCACGAAACTCCCGTCGCGTCGCCGGCCATTTGGCATCGGTCGGTATCTCGTTTCACAGACCTTGCAACAATTCCCAAGACCCGAGCCGCGACCATCAGCCTCAAACCCGAGCCGCGGGCTTGAAGCCCGCGCGATGCCACGGACTCGGTGCGACGCTCCATTATGTACGAACGTCCGCGCAGGCGGAAGTATGCGGTGCCGAGAACGCAGCGTTCGTCAGATACGCTCCCGCTCCGGACCGGTCATGCCCCATCCAAACCCCGACCGCAACGGAACGGGCTACTCCGGTCCCCCCATAGCGCCTGCGAACAGCGCGTAGTCATCGGCGTCCACGTCGCGGTCGTGGTCGATGTCGAGGAAGCGGCAGTCGCAGAGGCGATCGAAACCCCCCTGCGTTCCGCGTACGCGCGGAACTCGTTTCTGCCGGGCACGATTCACAATCAATCGACGATGCGAGCGCGGCGTGGACGCGGCTCGAGGGACACATCGCCGCGGGTTGGTTCTTGA
>JADFHG010000118.1 GCA_022567365.1 Planctomycetota bacterium
ATAAACGCGGCTCAGGCCGTGCACCGCGACTCGGTTCGACACCGAAGCGGCGCACAAGCCCGCCCGCCTCGTCGCACATGAAAGTGTACGCCGCAATGTGCGGGTGCATTCGGCAGACGGCGGCCACTTGTTCCGGGGTCGCGATCATGAACGCCGTCGAGAGGGCATCGGATTCCGCGGCGGTCGGCGCGGTGGCCCACGCCGCGAGCGGCCCGGTCGCGGGCTTCTTCGTGCCGGGGTCGATGATGTGGTGTCCGTGAAGATCCGCGCCGGAGCCGCTGAGCGCACGGTCACAAAGCTCGACCCGAGCAAGAACCTCGCCGCCCAATAAGGGGTTTCGTAACCCGACGCCCCAGCCTCGTCCCTCCGGTCCCGCACCCATTGCGAACACCGTACTGCGGCCGGCGTGGATCATCGCGCTGTCAATTCGCCAATCGCGCAGGAGAAGTGCGGCTTGGTCTATGGCGTAACCCTTGCCGAGCCCGCCGAGGTCGATCATTACGGTGCCGCTCTTCCGCGCGACCGTTCGCTTCGCGCGGTCGATGTCGAGGAGATCCATGCCGATCGACGGTTCCGGTTGCGGGCGACGAAACGCACCGCCCGGTGCACCGTCGGTGAAATCTGAATTCGCGACCTCTCCGTCATCCCGAGCCGCGGGCTTCAGCCCGCGCGATTTTTCGCCGTTTGATACGCCACGAATGTCGATGGATCCGAGATTCGAGATCGGGAAATGCTTCAGCCCGTGCGATTCTTCCGATTCCACGTGGGTTCGTTCGACACTGCTTTCCGCGCCTCCAGGATCATCAAACCCCGCACCAACCGCCCGCGAAACGAGTGCCCCGACGGTTACGTCGAACGCGCCGCCCGTCTCACGATGGATCCGAAATGCCAGATCGAGGCACTCGATCAGCTCGGCGCCGACCTGAACCGCCGCACCGACCTCGGATTCGTTGACTCGGGCAACGTCGCTATGCACGATGAAGCGACTGAGTTCCTGCTCGATGCGATCGACTTCCTCGAAGAGCGCCCGCGCGGCCTGCGCGGCGTATTCCGCATCATCGCACACCAGCCAAGCGCCCCACGTACAGGCCATCGCCTCATGTGCGAATCGTTGCAGCGAACCGGCCGCGCGATCAGCGGGAAACGACAACATGCTCGAATTGGTCTGATCGTTCATTCGCGCTTGGCCTCGCGGGGGAGGGCGACGGCGCTGCGCTCCCGTTCGACAAACGCCTGCCAAAGCGTCTCTTCGACGTACACCACAAGCGAGGTGCCCGGTCTTAGACCATAGTGGTACGTGCGGTAGGATCCGGTCAGGCGGGCGTCGACGTCTTCGGCCAACGCACGTTCGACGATGACGACGGCTGCGTCGGGGTTGTCCGGCACGTCCTCCCAATAGCCGACCCGTTCACGGCGGCGCAAGTACCACGGGAGCGGCCAACAATCATCAGCCACCACCTTGATCAGCATGTTGTTGCCGTCCGCATGCACGGACGCGAGTCGTTCGACCCATGCGCCGAGTCGTTTCACGTCGCCGACGGGGTGGGCGTATGCGTACGGGTTTCGGTTGTCCGACGCAAAGCGATTGCTCGCCGCGTGCGCTTGGCGACCGAGATCAGCCGTGAGCGCGCAGAGCACGGCGCAGACCGCAACCCGCGCCGGCACGGACCGGAACGCGCCGATCAGGGTGACGGCCCCCATGCCCGCGAGAAAAATGAGCGGCGCGAGAAACTGGAGCATGCACCACGGCGTCTTGTAGGGTATCGCCGAGTAGATCGCGATCATGAGGATCGTGTAGATCGCCCAAAAGCGCGCGAATCGCACATGGCCGTCGGCGCCCACCCTGCCCGTCATCGCGGCGATCAGACCGATCGCACCGAGTCCGAGGATCAGCGCCTCGCTCCAGATCGGTCCCGGGGCGGCATGGGTCCAAAGCAGCATGCCGAGATAATAGTGCCACGGATGGGCGTGCGCAACGTTCGTCGTGCCGCGCGCCGCATAGGCCCAGTACGCGCGAAGTGAATCCACCGGACCGCTGGCGTTGGTAAAGAAGACGGAGAAGCAGGCGATCGAAACGAATGCCGCGACCGCGAGCGACGCGGCAAACAGCCATGTTCGATTTTTGGGGACCGCCTCGCCGGGCAATTCCTCAGCCGGTTGCTTTTGCGCGCTCCTCTTCGCCATTCTCGCAGAGTATCGGTGCCATATCGATGTCACCACAAGCGCGGTGGCCGCCGCGGCCCACGCAATGACGCATGTTTCCTTCGTCGCATGCATCAGTCCCGCGCACGCGCCGGCTACGAGGCACCACGCCGCGCGGCGCGTACACACGAACCGCCAGCCGGCGGCCATCGCGGCGAGGGTGAAAAACACGAGCAGCATTTCCTGGATGTAGTATCGGCTGTAGTAGACCATCGCGGGGGACGTCGCCGTCAGCACCGCCGCGCATACCAGCGCCCACCGCCCGATGCCGCCGCGGAAGAGAATCGCGAGCAATACGACGGCCACCCCGAATACCGCGGGCACAATGCGAAACATCGCCTCGTTCGCGTCGCTCAGCGATTGCGCCCCGCTCAACCAGGCGGCTGGCAGGGTCGCGTAGTACAACGTCGGCCCGTGGTAGTCGTGCGGATCGTAGTCGTAACGACCCTCGCGCCAAAGCGAGTCGAATTTGACGGTGTGTACGGCCTCGTCCCCGTGCATCGGCCGAACGTCCAACGACGTGAACCGAAGCGCCGCCGCCAGCAGCGCGGCCGCGATGACGAGGGCGAAAACCCACCGATTGGCAAAACCACCTTGCTGGTCGGTCATCATTTCACGGGCAGACCATACACCTCGACCTCGGTGTAGTGATTCTGGTCGTCTTCGATGCTGCCGTTGCTGTAGAGTCGCACGTAGCGCGCCTTGGTGCCCTTGGCGTCGATGAGTTTTCCTTCGTACGTCTCCCAGTATTCCTTCGCGTCACCAAGCCCGAGCCCGGCGGAGTTGTCGTGATCGTTGTTGAAGATCGTCTTGACGTTGAAGATGAAGTCGGCGTCGTCGCTAACCTGCACCACGACGTCATGATATACACGGGCGTTCATGTGGTAATGCCAAACGAGAACCGCCCGAATCTCGAACGTTGCCTTCAGATCGATCTGCACGTGCTGCACGCCCGGACCGAGTTCGACGTATCCGCCTTCGTTGGCCTCTTTGTGTCCGTCGGTGACGAACGCAATTTCGCCGACGATCGGTTCGTTGTCGCTGCTTCGAACCGGCTTGCCTTTCGCGATGTTCTTCGTGCCGGCGGGTGCCATGAACGGTGGACGAGGACCGCGGCGCGGCTTTTCGAGGTTGGTGCCCGGCGGGACGTGCTTCGGTGTACCCTTGAAGGCCGGTCTAGGCAGCTCGAGGTCGAGCGGGACGAGCTTGGCATCCTTGGCCGCGGGCGGTTTGTCGCCTTCGTTTGTCGCCACAGTGACCGGCGTTCGTGGATTATCGACAATGTCCTCTTCGACGATGCGACGCGGAATGTCCGCCTGGGCAAACCCGGCAAGCGTCGCGCCGATTACCGCGATTAGAGATGATCGACGATACATTTTGTCGTTCCCTCATCAATGTGCGACTGGGAGCCTGTTGAACAAGTCCCGATTGTGCATGGTACCGCCCCGCCCGTATGCCGCCCGGCATGCCGGTTCACACCCGAGGGCGGGTGTGCCACATTGGCAAGTCCACTGTAGCCCAGCCGCCCTCGGCTGGGGCAGCGGCACGCCGGTGAACCATCCGCTTGGGCCGTGTTTTTCGCTGGTCTGCCAAGTCCTACGTGCGGGCAGTATATCAAACAAAAGAACCCAGGGCACGATCGGCGAGCCGGACCGCACGGCTCTCGACGTTCCACGGCCGCCACGGGGGCGGCCATACGTTCTCGACGGACTCCCGATCGTGGCTGATGTTCCGCAAGCCGGTTTGTCAGAGCGCCGTCCCCTTCGTTTCCCGGGCCACATTGCTCAGGAAGTTGTCCGTATAGCGCGGGTCGATGCTGATGCCGATGTCGGTGGCGTCTTCGGCGATGCGCTGATAATCGGGGTCGTCGGTCCTCGTGTGAAACTCGCCCGCGAGGATCACAAGCCGCAGCAAATGGCGAAGCATGAGTCCTTCGTTTTTCTGGAGGTTTCGCGCGGCGGTAAACTTGAAGAAATCCTTGTTGAAATCGAGCAAGCCGCCAAGCACGCGCTTCGGTTGCACGGGGATGATTTCGGGCGACGCCAACCGCGTCTCGTAGAGCGCGGCGAGCATCTCGGGCAGATTTCTCGGATCATGGTTCTCCTCGAAATCGTCGTCCCAGCGATCCGCGAGGCTTTCAGGCCCGTCCGGTTCGGGCGCGCTCCCGGTCGCCGACAGAATCCCCGCTTTGATGAGTGCCGGCTCGATGACCGACGTTTGAAGCGGACCGGGCACGGCGTCTTCCGGCGGGAAAAGCGGTCTCTGGATCGCGGGCGGGAGCGGCAAGACCGATTCGAGCACGTCGAGCTTTTCCTCGAGGCTCGCCGGTGCGAGCGTCTGGGCGAGAAACGAACCGTACAAAGGATCGACGCTGCGGAAATCCAGCAGGGTGGTAATGGAGTCGTCAAGCGTCACGTGGTCGCCGTCCTCCGCCTGGACGAGAAAACCGAAGGCGGCCAGGTTCGCGATCATGTGATCGAGTTGCTTTTGAAACCCCTCGAGCCGGTCGGGCGTGTTGAATCGTTTCGCGAGGAACTCGCGGACGTAATGCAGCGCGCCATAGGTGTTGAGAAGATAGATCAGGACTTGATAGGGGATCATCGCGCGACTGGCGAGATTGGCGGGGCTGGCCTTGATCAGCGTCTTGAGCTGTCCCTCCGACCAATACTGTTCCGTCTTTCGCCGGCTGGGACGCTTTCGCTCGAGGGCCTTCCGCGCCCGCATGATGCCCGGATCCTTCGAGCCGGAGTCGAGCTTTTCGTACTTCGCCTGCCACTTGCGAATCTTGGCGTCGTCCTCGTGGGCAAGTACGAAAACGTAGCCCTTGGTGTCGAACTGCGGGCGACCCGCGCGCCCGAAGATCTGGTGGGCCGTGGACGGTGGCAGCAGTTTACGCTCGCGCGGCTTGCCTTTCAGCAGTGTCCGCAAGACGACCGACCGCGCGGGCAGGTTGATCCCCGCCGCCAACGTCTCCGTACATACAACAAAGGGAATCAGCTTCGCGAGGAAAAGCCGCTCGACGGTCTCCTTATACTTCGGGAGCACACCCGCATGGTGCACGCCCACCCCGCGGATCAACATCTGCCGGAGCTTCGGACCGATGCCGTCGCGAAAGACCGCGGGGTCGAGTTCTTCGTCGATCCGCTTCCGCGTTTCCGCGGGGATGAGCGACAGCCCCTTGAGCCGCTCGGCGACCTCCCAACACTCATCGCGGTTGAAACAGAACACGAGCGCCGGAGCCCGGTGCGCCGCGTCATCTTCGTCGAGCATATCCAGCAGGTGGTCCGTAATCAGCTTGTCATCGATCCACGAAAACTCGAGCGGCACCCTCCGCTCGTCGGTCTGGACGATGCGCAGCGGTCGATCGTGCTCCTCGCGAAGCCAGCGCGTAAACTCGATCGCATTGCCCACCGTCGCCGACAGCAGCATGAGTCGAATGTTCTTCGGAAGCAGCACCAGCGACAGCTCCCACACGACGCCGCGCTCGAAGTCGTTGAAGTTGTGAAACTCGTCCATCACCACGGCCGCCGTGTCGCCGAGCAGGTTGTCCGGAGAGAGGATGTGGTTGAGCAGGATCTCGGCCACCACCACGCGGACGATGGCGTCGGGATTCACCCGGCGATTCCCCGTGATCAGACCGACGTCGTCGCGATCAAAACCCCACGCCTCGGCCCGGTCCTGAAACTCGCGAAACTTCTGGTCGGTCAGGGCGATCAGCGGGGTCGTATAGTAAATCCGCCGCCTTGTGTGGAGGGCCTCGAAGATGGCGGCCTCGGCGACGAGGGTCTTGCCCATCCCCGTCGGCGCGGTCACGAGCAGGCCGCCGTCGATCTCGAACCATGCAAGCAAGGCCTCCTCCTGAAACGGGTACAGATCGAACTGAAGCACGTCGAGGAACTTGTCGCAAATCTCGTCACGGTTCATCCGCGACACGATAGCGGAACCACCGGCAAAAATCGCCCGACGGAGCCTCATGCAACCCATCGCGCCCCCAGCAGCCCGTCCCATAAGTGCTGGCTGACCGGCCGGTGAGGGCCATTTGGCACCTAGAGCGGGAGTCAATCGAGCGGCCATCGGAGCCGGCCGGTCCTCGTCCGAAAAAATAAAATTCGCGTGTAAGGAATCCCACGGTTCCCGGACGTATAATGGGGAGAACGCTCAGCTCCCCGCTGACATTCGCTGTCTATCAGCGAGGGAGGATTATTATGCGCGGAGTTTGTGCGTCACTCGGGCTGCCGGTCTTGCTTTCCATTGGGTTTTTCGCAACTACCACACGGGCACAATGCCTATTGGAGGAGGTCTCCAAGGTCGAGGCCTCCGACGAAGGCTCCGGCGATTGGTTCGGCGTGTCCGTCGCGATCAACGGAACCATGGTCGTGGTTGGATCGCCGCGGAACACGAAGGTGAACCAGGGCGCCGCCTATGTGTACAGCATTGAAGGCGGCGTCTGGATCGAGGAGGCCGTGCTGACCGCATCGGACGCCTCCACAAACGATGAGTTTGGTTGGTCGGTCGCGATCAGCCCAGACGACGCAGCGGGCGGGCGGTTCGTTGTTGTCGGGGCGTGGGACGACGACGACGCATGCGCCGGCGATCCGGACTGCGATTCTGGGGCGGTTTATGTATTTCGATCGTCGCAAGACGGTTGGCTCGAGGAGGCGAAGCTCGTCGCGTCGGACTCGGCATCGGGGGACAATTTCGGCGTGCCGGTCTCGATCAGTGGTGATCGCATCCTCGTCGGCTCCATGCTCGACGATGACAACGGAATGAACTCGGGATCGGTCTACATATTCCAATTCGACGGCAAGACATGGGTGGAAGAGGCCAAACTCGTCGCGCCGGACGGTGAGCCGCTCGACTGGTTCGGCATGTCGGCGGCGATCGCCGGCGACGTCGCGGTGGTGACGGCGCTCTTTGACGACGACGCCGCAACGAACGCGGGGGCGGCATATGTGTTTCGCAGGATCTCAGGAGAGTGGGAATTTGAAACAAAGCTCACCGCGTCCGACGCCGCGCCGTTGGATTATTTCGGATACTCCGTGGCCCTGGTCCGCGAGGGTGCATACCTCGACACGCAGGTCATCGTGGTCGGCGCGCCGGACGCCGACGGTGGGCCGAGCGCGGCATACGTGTACCGGTTCAACGGTGATGAGTGGATCGAAGAGCAGAAGCTCGTGGGGTCAGGCGGCACGATCGGTCAGGAGTTTGGCACGTCGGTCGCGATGACCGGGGACACGATCGTCGTTGGGGCGTGGCTCGACGATGAGACTGGTCCAAACGCCGGCGCGGGGTATTGGTTCCTCTTCGACGGCAGCGAGTGGCATACAACGGCGAAGCTCGTGAGCTCGGATGCGGCGTCGTCGGATTATCTCGGCTGGTCGGTGGCTTTCGACGGCGAGTACACGGTGCTCGGCGCGCTCGGGGACGACAAGCCTGGGATCAACGCCGGCGCGGCCTATCTGTTTGTCGCCGAAGATTGCAATGAAAACGGCCAGCCCGACGAGTGCGATATTTTCGACGGAACCAGCGAGGACGACAACGGCAACGGGGTTCCCGACGAGTGCGAGTCGATCTCGATCCTCTCGAGCGAGCCTTCGGACGGGGTGATCGACGCCCGCCAGCCGAGTGAGCCGAACGGCGACGACCCGACCGGGTGGAGCGAGGTCGTGCTGACCTTCGACGGCGACACGGGCGCATTGACGGTCGAGGACTTCACCGTGACCCTCGACCCACCGGGTATGCCTCCGATGCTCGCGTTTGTCTTTCCGGACGGCAACGACGCCCTGCTTCAGTTCGGCGACTTGGTGGCCGACCCGATCCCTACGGGCCATTGGACCATCATCACGCACAACGCGAGCGAAACCAGCGTTCGCATCGGCTACCTACCCGCCGACGTCAACAACGACAAGCTCAGCAATGCCAACGACGTGCTATACCTGATCGATGTGCTCAACGGTGTTATCGACCCGGCACCACCAGCGTACCAAACGGACACGGACCGTAGCGGCGCGACCAACGCGAGCGATGTCCTTCGCGTAATCGACCTCCTCAACGGCGCGGGGGTGTACGATGAGTACTTGGGCGCAACCCTTCCGGATTGACAGCCGAGGGCAAGACTCACGGCGCGAACTTATCGACACTTTGCGTCGACGAGCGCTCTCGACTCAGCCGGCCGCGGAGACCATAGGCACGGACTAGGCCTTGCCAATCGGGTTCTTGCCGGCGATGGCCGATGTGATTGGACCCGTCGCCGCAACCGGGCGGTGCGTAGATCGATCGCTCCGCGCGACGCCACCGGCCACCGGCCAACCGGCTTGCCGGCGGCTTGCCGTGCCGCGCGGAGCGAGTTCACGACGTTGGAGCGAATTCGCTACTCGCTCGAGCATCCGACGACACAGAACGCGACGAACGGAAACTCGTCTTCCTGGTTGCCGTCGGCGACCAGGGACGAACCCGAGAGGAGCGTCACCACGGTCTTGAATGCGAAGGTGCCGGTCATCATATCCGGATCGTTCTCGTCAAACGTGCCGGTGGCCGTTGCAAAGCCGTTGGCGGCCTCGATGCCCGCGGCGAACGCCAGCAGCCTGGCTTCGAAGGTGAAACCGCTTTCGTTCTCCGCGCCATAGGTGGCCGCCGAGTATTGCAGGCCCTGTTGCGTGGTGTTGTGCCGCACGCCGTCGAGGAGGATTTGCGAACCGAAAATCTCGCTTGCGATCGTGTTGTCGTCGAACCGACTTACCCCGCCTTTGCTGTTGAACACGAGCGTCACGACCATCGTGGTGGGCGTCTCCC
>JADFHG010000119.1 GCA_022567365.1 Planctomycetota bacterium
TAGTATGTGTTTAGCGCGTAGCGGCCGCCCCCTGCGGCGGCCGTAGAAGCTCGGGAGCGTTTCGCATGCCTACGTACGCCACGGGGGGCGGACGCTACCGTGCGTTGGCGGGAAAACCGCTAAACACGTACGCGCCCTATGGTGCCCAAGTCCGGGCCGCGGATCAAGTGCGGCGGCTTCGCGACCCCTCGAGGCCGGGCGGGGGGCCGAACATTCCGCGGCGACGATGGCCCGCCGCAGTAGCCTCGCGTTGTCAGGGCGTTGTAGCCCCGTATTGGTCAACCGGGTATACTGCGCCGAACCGGAGCCCTCGCGATGTCGATCCGGTGCAGCGGATGCTTCGGGCCGCGGGGTTCTTTCATGGACGATTGCCAGCGATGAAGCGAAAACTCGCCGAGAACTGGAAACGCATCACCGAACGTGTGGGCGACGCGTGCCATCGGGTCGGACGCGACCCTACCGACGTCACGATCGTCGCCGTAACCAAATCCGTCACCCCCAACGTCATTCGCACGTTGATCGAGATGGGCATTCACGACCTGGGCGAGAACCGCGTGCAGCAACTCACGAAGCGGGCCGCCATGGTGAACGAGTGGTTCAAACGGCGGAGTCTTGACTCATCCTCCGTGCCTCCACCCCGGCCGGTGTGGCATATGATCGGCCACTTGCAGCGTAACAAAGTGGCCGCCGTACTGCCATGGGTACGCCTGGTGCATTCCGTGGACAGCCTCCGCCTCGCGGAAGAAATCGACAGCCAAGCGGGAAAGCTGAAAACCACGATGCGGGTACTTCTGGAAGTCGATGCGGCTGATGAGCCGTCGAAGTACGGTGTCGCCGTCGCCGCGACCACACATTTGGGCGAACAAATCGCGTCTTTGCCACACATCGAGTTATGCGGGCTGATGGCCATGGCGCCGCTCACGAGCGACGAATCGCGCATCCGCTTCACGTTCGAGCGCGTCAAGGATCTCTTCGATGAAATCGTGAGCGAAGGAAGCTGTGGAGATTCGTTCAGGATGCTCTCGCTCGGTATGAGCAACGACTTTGAATACGGCATCGAGGCCGGCGCGACTTACATTCGGATCGGCTCCGCACTTTTCGAGGGGATCGAACTCGCTCCGGAGCCGGCGTATTCAGACTGACGCCAAGAGCCGGCCCGCCCGGCTATGTCGGAGCTGATCCGCCTCAGGGCTGCCACGCACGCTCACGCGCTCGGTCTTTGACTCCGACCATCGCGACGATAATAATGCTATCTTGAAGCGTCTTGGGTTCCTTGGTCGTGCCATTCCGGTCTCGACCGTATTTCAACGGAATGCACCTATGCCCTTCGCCTGCAACCTCATCGTGGGATTACTCGTCCAGTGCGCCTTGGCGGTGGTCGCCGCGCAGGCGGGCGATTCACCCGGCGCTTCATCAACAGGCGGCAAATCCATGACTGCTCAGAATCGGCCGAAACACACCAACCGTTTGATCCACGCCACCAGCCCCTACCTGCTCCAACATGCCCACAACCCCGTCGACTGGTACGAGTGGGGAGAAGAGGCCTTCGCCGCCGCGAAGACCGGCGACAAACCGATCTTTCTGAGCATCGGTTATTCGGCGTGCCATTGGTGCCACGTCATGGAGCACGAGTCTTTCGAGATGGATGACGTCGCCGAACTCCTCAACGCCTCATTCATCAGCATCAAGGTCGATCGTGAGGAGCGACCCGACATCGACGAAATCTACATGACCTACACACAGCAGCGGACCGGTAGCGGTGGTTGGCCCATGAGCGTCTGGCTCGCTCCGGACGGCGTCCCGTTTTTCGCGGGTACGTACTTCCCGAAAACGCAGTTCATGGGCATCCTCACGCAGATCCGCGACGTATGGAACACGCGAAGAGACGACATTACCGCCGATACCGAAAGCGTCCGAGGGTTCTTCGCGCAATGGTCCACCGGACCGCCACCGGCCGACGCGCCGATCACGCTGCAAACCGTGGACGAAACGGCGGCGCGGATCGCAACGTGGTTCGATAGCGACACCGGCGGAATCCCCGGCAACGGCAACAAGTTCCCACCGAGCATGGCCATGGAGCTCATGCTCCGCGTGTACCGCCGAACGAAAAACGCCGACCTCCTCGCGGGTGTCGAGGTCACTCTCGACCACATGGCCTATGGCGGGATCTATGACCACATCGGCGGCGGGATCTGCCGGTACAGTACGGATCCCCAATGGCTGGTGCCGCACTTCGAGAAAATGCTCTACGACCAGGCGTTGGTCAGCGCGATTTACCTCGACGCGCATCAGACCACGGGCAACCCGCTATATGCCCGCGTCGCCGCGGACATTTTCGACTACGTCATCGGCGATCTGCGCTCACCCGAGGGCGGTTTCTATTCCACCCGCGATGCCGACAGTGAGGGAAAAGAGGGTGCCTACTACATCTGGACGGTCGAGCAAATCGAAGCGCTACTCGGCAAGAAGGAGGCCCAACTCTTCTGTGCCTACTACGACGTCACGCCGACGGGAAACTGGTTCGAGCGCATGGGCCACGCACCGCCCGGTCCCAAGAACATCTTGCACGTGTCCAAACCGCCGGCGTTATTCGCCAAACTCCACGACATCACCGTCGAAGACCTCGAGCAACGACTCGAGACGTGGCGAAAAAAGCTACTCGCGGCCCGCGCCAAACGCATCGCGCCCGCCCTCGATGACAAGATCCTCGCGGCGTGGAACGGGCTGATGATCGCCGCCCTCGCGAAAGGCGCGCGCGTGCTCGACGAACCGAAGTATGCGACCGCCGCCGCCGCCGCCGCCGACTTCATCCTGACGCGCATGCGCAAGGACGGAAGACTCCTCCGCACCCATCGCGGGGGCGAGTCGCGGCTGACCGCGTACCTGTCCGACTACGCCTTCATGATCGAAGGGCTCATCAACCTCTACGAAGCCACATTCGATCCGCGCTGGCTCGATGAAGCCGTCGCACTCAACGAGACGCTAACGACGTATTACTACGACGAGAAAAACGGCGCATATTTCTTCACGGCCGCCGATGCCCAGAAGCTCATCGCACGCTCCAAAAGCCCCCGCGACGGGGCGATTCCCGCGGGCAATTCGGTGCAGGCGATGAACCTGCTGCGCCTTGCGAAGTTTCTGAACCGCGACGATTACCGCGAAAAGGCCGAGTCGATCTTCCGTGCGTTCAAGCCGATGGTCGCCGGGTCGCCCAGCGCGTTCGAGCGCCTATTGTGCGCCGTCGATTTCTACCACGACAAAGCCAAGGAGATCGCCGTCATAGGCCCGCCCGAGTCGCCCGAAACCGCCGCGCTCTTGAGAACGGTCTTCGGTCGGTATTTGCCCAACAAGATCGTCGTGCATGCGCCCGACCTCGTCGAGAAACCAACCATTCCGCTCTTGAAGGGCAAGGGGCTGACGAACGGCAAACCAACGGCTTACGTATGTTTGAACTACACCTGCCGCAGACCCGTCACCAGCGCCGCCGACCTGGCGCGGCAACTGGATGACGATATGCCCAAGGAACCGTAGTGCAGTTTTTCACGCTGTCCGCATCTTATCCGAACCGCGACCATAAGGGAGCGGACCAGGGAACCGACTCCCTTACGGTCGCGGTTCGGTTGGCAAAATCCTCGGCAATTATGAAACACTACAGTAGCGCCGACGCGGTTCCGTACCGATGCCACACGGATAAACCGCCATTCTAGGACAGGCTGCTTTTGACCCGGCACCCACATTGGACACCTGACGCGGTGGTCCACGTCGGGCGCCGGGTCTTCGGTTGCACGTCCTCTTAAGTACCGATACCGCTTCTAATACCGATACCGCTCCGTCTTGTACGGACCGTCCACGCTGATGCCGATATACTCGGCCTGCTCCGGTGTGAGCTTGGTCAGCTTGGCGCCGAGCTGGTCAAGGTGCAGCCGCGCGACCTTCTCGTCGAGGTGCTTCGGTAGCGTATAGACCTTGTTCTCGTATTTCGCTTGGTTCTCGACGAGTTCGACCTGGGCGATCACCTGGTTCGTGAAGCTGTTGCTCATGACGAAGCTGGGGTGGCCGGTCGCGCATCCGAGGTTGACCAGCCGCCCTTCGGCCAGAACCAGAATGCAATTGCCGCCGCTAAACACCCACTTGTCCACCTGCGGTTTGATGTTCACCTTCTTGATGCCGGGCACTTTCGCAAGACCCGCCATGTCGATCTCGTTGTCGAAGTGGCCGATGTTGCAGACGATCGCCTGGTTCTTCATCCGCGTCATGTGTTCGACGCGGATGATGTCCCGGTTGCCGGTGGCCGACACGAACACGTCGATGGTGTCCACCACGTCTTCGACCCTGCGGACCTCGTACCCTTCCATGCACGCCTGCAGTGCGCAGATGGGATCGATCTCGGTGACCACCACGCGACAGCCCTGGGCGCGAAGACTCTGGGCGCAGCCCTTGCCGACGTCGCCATAGCCGAAGACCAGCGCGACCTTGCCCGCAAGCATGACGTCGGTCGCACGCATGATGCCATCGACGAGTGAATGACGACAGCCGTAGAGATTGTCGAACTTGCTCTTCGTCACGCTATCGTTGACGTTGATCGCGGGGAACAAAAGCGTGCCCGCTTCCTGCCGCTGACAGAGCCTGAGCACGCCCGTCGTCGTTTCCTCGCTCACCCCGAGCATGCCCTCGGCGACCTTGTGCCAACGTTGCGCGTCGATTTGCAGCTCGTCGCGGATGAGCGCGAGCACGACCTTCATTTCGTCCACGTCGGTCGAGTCCGGGTCGGGCAGCGTGCCGTCCTTTGCATAGGCGTCTTCGGCCTCGCAGCCCATGTGGATGAGCATCGTCGCGTCGCCGCCGTCGTCCACGATCAGCGTCGGGCCGCCCTCGGGAAACCGCAGCGCGTGGTTCGTACACCACCAGTATTCCTCGAGCGACTCACCCTTCCAGGCGAAGACCGGCACGTCGGTCTTGGCAATCGCGGCGGCGGCGTGGTCCTGCGTGCTGAAGATGTTGCAGCTACACCAACGGACGTCCGCGCCGATCGCCTTTAGCGTTTCGATGAGCACCGCCGTCTGGATGGTCATGTGCAACGATCCCATGACGCGCATGCCGCCAAGCGGTTTACGCTGGGCGTACTCTTCTCGGATGGCCATCAGCCCGGGCATCTCGTGTTCGGCCAGGGTGATTTCCTTCCGGCCGAAATCGGCTAGCGAGAGATCGGCTACCTTGAAATCCTGAACCGCGGTCGTCATGAGTCATCTCCATTTGTCGTTGAAAGGTCCATCGCAATGTTATCTCGTTTTGAGGAGTCCGTCGGCTTTCGCGCCGTAATCACGAACAACTCGGGTACGTCGGCGTCGGCGACCGAATCGGCGGTCGCAAGCGATCGCCAACGAACGTCGCCGAATCCCGCCGACGCCAATCGCCCGGACATGTCTTCGGGCTCAAAGCCCCACCATCGGTCCTGCATGCGCTCGCGAAACTCGGCGTATCGGTGGGCGCGCTGCTCGACGATCAACAATCGCCCGCCGGGCCGGATGATACGCATCAGCTCGGCGATCGCATCGTTGGGCGCGGGCACGTGGTGAAGCACCAGCAACGCGACGCCCAAATCGACGTAGTCGTCCGCGATCGGTATCCCCGCCAAATCACCCTTGCGCAGATCGACGTTCGTAAGACGCGCGGCGTCAACACGTCGGCGGGCCACGTCGAGCATTTGATCGACCGGATCGATCGCCAGCACCCGCTTGAAGTGGCGCGCGAGGATCGACAACAGAAAACCCGTACCGCATCCGATGTCCGCCACCGTCCACCCGCTCGGCAACAGCGACAACAGCGCTTCGAGGTGAAACGTGCTGCCGAAGCTCCGCTCACGCAACGTGTCCCAATGGTCGGCGACCCCGCTGAAGAAGCGCTCGCTCATCGCCCGTCGAACCTCGAGCGTTCTCCGTAGGCGCGCCGCCAGACCCTCGGGGATCGGTTGATCGCCCGCCCACCGCAGGCACCACGATCGAAGCCCGTTTCCGCGGTCATTCTCGACCTCGTCCGGTCTCGACAGGGAGTAGTGGATCGCGGTCCCGTCGCGACGATCGACGATCAGACCGGCGTCGCGCAGGGTCTTGAGATGCCGCGAAATGGTCGATTGCGGCTGGTCCAAGACATCGACCAGCTCCGACACGTTGAGTTCGTGTCGTCGAAGGACCATGAGCGCCCGTTGGCGGGTCGCGTCGGCCATCGCCCGAAAAACTACTTCCGATTCTGCGGTCACCATCCAACCAACCCCATCGTTAATCCATCAATTCGGATATTAGGATATATCGGCCGCTTGTCAACCTCATCGTGGAAATCGTCTTGAAAATACCCCAAGTTCACGGTTTTCGTTGACCTGGGCCGATACGGACGGATGATAAAGGGGTGGGGAGCCGCGCCCGGCGATGTGTGGGCCGGGCGGAGATGATCGGACGACGCGGGAACCGCGACGATGGTTGAGCGTCCAAAACTGGTGGAAACGCCGACGCAAGAGTCTCCACGGAAATCGACCGCCCTCGAGGACGCGCAGCTCGTCAAGCGGGTCCAGTGTGGTGAGGTGGAGGCGTTTGGAGAGTTGGTCCGTCGGCACGCGGACGGTGTGTACAACGCCGTCTGGCGGATTTGCGGTAATCTGGAGGACGCACGCGATCTGACGCAGGACGCCTTCGCCAAAGGCTTCGAGTCGATCGGGCGTTTTCGCGGCGAGAGCAGTTTCTATACGTGGATTTTCCGCGTGGCGATCAATCTCGCATTATCGCATCTGCGCAAGGCAAAGGGGCGTCGCGTCATCTCGCTCGATTCGATGGGGGCGACCGAGGGAACCCAAGCGGAATCTCTCGCGGCGCAGGTTCGCGACGCGCGATCGGACAGCGCCCGATCCGCCGTCGATGACGCCGAGCTACGTGGGCATGTGGTGCGCGCGATTCACGCATTGGACGCGGATCAGCGGGCCGTGGTCGTGTTACGTGACATCGAGGGCTGTGACTACCGCGAGATCGGGGAGATCCTCGGTATCGCGGCCGGTACGGTAAAGTCGCGACTCCACCGTGCGCGGGCGGCGCTGCGCGAAGCCCTGTTGCCGTACGTGCGGCAAGAGCGATGATCGATGACTAAACCCGAACGAATGGACATTTCGCAGCGTCTGTCGGCCTATCTCGACGGCGAACTCGAGGGCGACCAGCGACGGCAGGTCGAACGCCTGCTGCGCGACAATGCCCCTGCCCGGCAACTGCTCGAAGAGCTGCGGCGCACGACGGCGCTTGTCGCCGCGCTGCCGCGCCATGCGGCGCCCGAATCGATCGCGGTCGACCTCGAAGCCATGGCAGCGCGACGCGAGCTCCTGTCGGATTTCGACGACGGCGGCTTGCAGCAGACGGCGCTTCGTACGAATCGTCTTCGCTGGTTGGCGACGGCCGCGATGTTGGCGTTCGCGGTCGGCGGCAGTGCCTGGATGGTTGGCTGGCTCGGAGGGGCTTCCAGCGAATCTGAGCCGCGCTTGGCGCTTACCGATGCAGCGCCGGATGGAAATGTGCCCGGCTCGATCCCGGGCATGGTTGCACCCGGCAGCGACGGCTTTTCCAAGATCCGCAGCATGCCCGAAGCCGAGGAAACGACGGATTTGGCGCGGACCGCCGCACGTCGATCCGCGGGGCGAGCCGGCGGAGATTCTGGTCTCGCTTCAGCGATGCAAATGGAAACGGCTGCCGATCTCGCCGAGACAGCCGCCGTATCTTCGTCCGCCGGCAGGCAAACCGAGGCCGATTGGTTCGCCGCGCGGTTTGGCCACGAGGCGATCAGTTTGACGATTCCCACGTCCGACGAAGATGGCGGGCGTTCGGCGGCCGCGCTGGCAATGGCCTACCTGGGGAAGCGGGGCGTAACCGACCTTGCAACGTTTGGCGGTCGGGGCGACATCCGCGGCGTCGGATCAATCGCAAAGAAGAAGTCCGGCCGTGCGTCCAGTACGGGGGCGGCGCTCACATCGACGACTAGCCTGCCGGATCGGTTTTTCCTTGGCACATCCGAAAAGCGCCACACCGACGGGCGTCGTGTCCGCAGGGTCTACCTGAGGGTGCCCGCGCGCGAAGTCGGCGGTTTGGTCAGACACTTGAAGTCGACGACGCCAAACCTTGCAAAGACCGAGCTTCGAATGGCTGCCATGCCGGTCGTATTGCGCGGCGAAACCGGATTCCAAATGTTGGATTTGATCGGACATGCGGAGGCAACCGGCGGTACCGAGAATGCGCCTTCAGCCGAATCCGAAACGTATGCGGGTGGCGATCATCGGCATCGCGCCAACGCAAACAAGGGACGTGCCGACGCCGGGCACACTCGCGGAAACGCGCTCGACGAGATCCTGCGGTCGATCGGGGTCGCGGACGTGATCGAGGTAATGGCCGGCGATTCCACATCCGATTCGCAGGAAGAGGCTAGGTCAACCGAACACGCAACGGACCAACCCGCGCGTAGCGTGAACGCCGACGCAAAAAGGGGGGCAAGGCGAGCGACACCGAGCGCCCGACTGGAACCCTCCGGCGAACTCGGCGATCGCGTAAGCGATATCGTGGTCGATAGCTCCGACGAGGAAACCCGATCGTTGGGTGGTGTATCCAAACGTGAGTCCGGCGTTGGTGGACAACGGGCGCAAGAGGAGCGATCCGCGGGTGCGACCGGCTCGGGTTTTGCGGCCACACGAGATTCTGCGGAACCCAACAAGGAAGTGAGCCTGGATACCGCGACGTCTTCACCGAAGAGCGACGGCGCCATGGCTTCCGTGAGCACGGACACCGGCGACGCAGCGTCCACACCGGAGGGCGATACTGTGACGTCTGTACCAAGGACCGGCGGCGCGATGGCTTCTTTGAGCACGGATGCGGACGGCCCGAAGTCCGCAGCGGTCGAGAAGCGGAAGGCGGCGCGGCGCACGCGCCGAACGACCCTCGTAGGTAAGGGAATCCAACGGCTCACGACGGCGGATGCGAA
>JADFHG010000120.1 GCA_022567365.1 Planctomycetota bacterium
AGACCGTGGCCCGCGTCAAGCCGATGTACGGGTGGAAGCCTCGCAAGGACCAGCTAACCCCCACCGGCCTCGCTCAGATGGATGAAACGGTGCTCCAGAGCATGGACTACCCGGAAGCGAAGGTGGTCCTCGCCTGGAAGCGGGCGAGCAAGAAGCACGGCTACATCGCGAGCGAAAAGAAATCGAATGGACAAGGCGGCGGGTGGCTGGTCCACATGGACACGCGGACCCACCGGGTCCACGCGAACCTGAATTGGAACGGGTGCATCACGCACCGCCCGTCCTGCTCGTCGCCTAACCTCCAGCAAGTGGACACCGGAAGCGACATGCGCGGCGTGTGGATACCACAACCCGGCTGGAAGATGATTGGCGTGGACAGTGAGGGCATTGAGTTGCGCTGCCTCGGGCACTACCTCGCCAAGTATGACGGCGGGACCTACGCGGAGATGGTGATCAACGGTGACATCCACACGTTCACGATGGAGTTGCTTGGGCTGAACGTGCTGGCCGACCCGGTCGCCCTCAAGAAGATCAACCGCAACAACACAAAGCGCGTGGAGTACGCCTTCCTCTATGGGGCGGGCGACTACAAGCTTGGCCTGATATGCCAGGAGAATGCTTGGGATAGCAAGTTGCCCATCAACTTCGCGGCTCTTGGACTGGCGCCGGTCAAAAGCCTAGCCAAGGTCGGCGCGGCTATCCGAGCCAAGTTGCTGATCGGCATTGACGGGCTCGATGAGCTGGTCAAAGCAGTCCAGTTGCGGGCGGAGCTTGGGCAAATGCGCGGGCTGGATGGGCGCATCCTTTTCATTCGGTCTAAGCACTCCGCCCTTAACACCCTGTTACAGTCTGCGGGTATCCTCACGGTCAAGGGGACCATCTCCATTTACCCGGGGATGCTAGAGGATGCGGGTCTAGTTCGTGGAAGGGACTGGAATTGCAACCTCTGGGTGCATGACGAGTTGGTCATGGAGGGGCGCCCAGAAGTAGCAGAACAAGTGGGCGCCATTGTTGCCCAGGCTTTTGTAGATGGGAGTAAGCTGGTTGGCTTCCGTGTTCCCACAGCAGGTAAGGTGCAGATTGGGGACTCATGGGCGGAGGTTCACTGATGAACAGCGAGACCAGACAGTATACTTCCGAGCAGATTGCGGCTCGCACGGCTGCTGCGCGTAAATGGCGCGCGCGCAATCCTGGGAGGGCGGCTGCCGCTGCTCGTCGTTGGTCTTGAGCTTGATCCTCCAGCGGACCAGGATTCCCGTGTGTTTGGATACCTTGTCCGACGGTCCGTGAAACATCATGATCGGCCCCCACCAACGATCGAGCGCATCCTGAAGCATTTCGCGCTGCCGCCGCGTCCCCGTGCTGAGTACGAAACACATCTCGTAGCCATGTTTCATGTGGAACGCCTCTTCGTAGCAGATGCGTTTGAGCGCCCGCGCGTACGGCCCATACGAACCCTCCGCCATCATCAGTTGGTTCACGATCGCCGCGCCGTCGATGAGCCACGCGATAATCGCGACGTCCGCCCACGTCTTTGCCGGATAGTGAAACACGTTCGAGAACTTGGCCTTGCCCGCGATGAGTTCCTCGATCATCTCCTCGCGCGACTTGCCGAGCGTCTCGGCCGCCCGATACAAGAGTTGTGCGTGTCCGACCTCGTCTTGAACCTTCGCGCAGAGGGCGAGCTTTCGCTTGAACGTCGGTGCGTGGGGGATCCACTTACCCTCGGGCAGCGCGCCGCATATCTCGCTGTTGGCGTGTACGTGGATCAGGCGGATCAACTGTTGGCGATAGCCGGACGGCATCCAATCGGCGGGTTCGATCTTCTCGCCCCGGCTGACCCTCGCCTCGAATTCCGCGAGGCGTCGATCGTACTCCGCTTGGCCCAAGTCTTCCGGTGTTTCCGGTGTTGCGATGACCATACCGCGCTCCTCATTGTGCCGATCAACCGCCGATGCGGCGGAGTCCGCTGAATAACAAGTCCGTCAGTTTCCGAGCGATTTCCTCGGGTGTCATGGGACCGTCCGGGCGATACCACTGATAGATCCAGTTCATCGAAGACAGGATGAGCAGCGTCGCGAATTTGTGGTCCACTGCCGCAAACGTCCCCTCCTCGATGCACGCACGGATCAGGTCGCGGAGCAGGCCCTCATATTCGTCGCGCCTCGCCGCGAACACCGCGCGTCGTTCGTCGCCGAGATTTCGCCATTCGTTCGTAAAGACCGCGGCCGCGTCGAGATTGCTCGTGATCACCCCGACATGCGCACCGATGATCCGCCGGATCTTCTCGACCGTGACCAGGTCCGCGCGGGCGATCGGTTCCACGGCGGCGAAAAACCGGTCGGCGGCCGACGAGACGATTTCCCAAAGGAGATCCTCCTTGCTCTCGATATGCGCGTACAGACTGCCGCCCTTGAGGTTGAGCGCGTCGGCGATGTCGCGAATGCTCGTCGCGTGAAAGCCGCGCTGGGCAAAGAGGCGTTCCGCGGTGCGAAGCACCTGTTCCTTTCGGTCAGTGGTCGTCTCGACCATTGTTGCTCCATTGGCGCTAACAAGCGCTTGTTAGACTACCAAGTGAGTCTAGCATGGACAATGCCGTGGTTCAAGGCCTCTTGCGCCGTCTTCGTGCGGCGGGAGTTAATCCAGCCCGGCGTGTCGCCCATCGATGTGCACCTTGGCGACCGCCCCACCAAGCCGGTCTTCCAGAACACTCCGGCGATGCCACTTCTGCCCAATATGAGGCCGGCTGGCCGGTTCGCGGAAGCGTGCAAACATCAGGATCGCAGCCACCGCGCGCCGGGCGACCGTTCGCTATGGGTCCGACAAGGCGCACCCACGCTCGACTCTCGAGACCGAGCTTGTTTGGGAAACCGGGCAAATTCAATCCCGCGTGAGCGCGCCGTCTCGATAAGTCCGGCCAATCTCGACGTTTCGTCCGCCGGCGGCGATGATCGGACGTCTCGAGACGGGATCATCGGCGCCGCAGTCCACCGGCGGGTTGCCGCGAACGACCGTCGCGGCCTGGCAGACAATCGCTTCGCAGGGAAAACGGCACCGCAGATGGTCTTCGATCTCGACCGTGTCGGTCCCGAAGTGGATGGTTCGGCTGAAACCGTCCATCCGGCGGGCACGCTGTTTCCGCGCACGAAGCCCCTTGCCCCATGATTCGGCGCGCCGCCCGATGAGTCTCCCCAATCGCGTCATCCAGATAGGTACGACTCGGGTTCGGCGCGCTCTCGTCGCGCTGCCGACTCGCGCGCTGGCGAGTCGCCCGGCGGCAACGATTTTTCCCGGCGACACCGAACATCGTCCCAACCGGTTGAATCGTCCGGACGTCATGATTCGATGGGGAAACACGACGTTGACGCCGGCGTCCTCGAGGCAACATCCGTTTCGCCACGAAACCTGCAGTGCGCCTCCCTGGCGTCCGCCGACAATCGCCCGGTAGTGTTCGTTGGTGTGGATGGAGATCGAGGCGTTGGGGAAATGGGTCTCGGCGATCCCTTCGAGTGGATCGCGGCGGTTCGCGAGTGGACCCCGCCGGTGGCGGATTGTCGCCAGGACGTATCGCGCGCCAAGCCCCGCACACAGAGCATCGTCCCAAACCGCGAGGCGGTTCCTTGCAAAGGAGACACAACGAGCTCGGCCCGTGTGTGCGACGAACGCCGCTTCCGGTGACATCGAGGCCACAAGTTCCGGACCGTACGGACTCAGCACGGCCCATCCACAAGAGTTGTATGCCCTGCCGAGGATGCCCTCGGGCGAAACGAAATGGGCCAGGAACCGAAAGCCTTTGACGAGGGCGGCCTCGAGTTCTTCCCAACGAAAGCGGACGTACAGCTCCGCCAAAGCATCCAACGTAAATGATAGTCGGCCGACGTCCGCCCCGCCGCGCTCGGGGAACCAGCCCTCGGGATCCTGTCGTTTGAGCAGGTTGCCAAGTCTCTCACGCGATAGGGCGAGCAGCGCTCGATCGCGGACAACCGTCGCGCTGTTGGCGAGCAGGCCGGCGAGTGTCGCCTCGACCCACGGCGTGAGGGGGCGGATGCGCGTCAAACAGCGGACGTGCCGATCGACGTCGTCGAGGAGTTCGCGTGTTTGGTACGACGGCGCTTCGGTCAGAAGCCGCACGACGGCGTCCGCCGTAATCACGATACCGTGGGTCAGGCGCGCGCGTCTCGTCCGAGGCCAACCGTCGCCGCGGAGCTCGCATTGCCATCGCACGAGAGACATCCGCACGAGTTCGCGAAGCTCGCGGACGTCGGACCACTCCCCGTCGCGCTCCGTCAGGATCCCGATGGCCATCGCCGCCGACTGGCGAACGTATGAGGCGGTCCAAGATCCCCCGCGTGACGATCGCGCAGACCCCTTGGGTTCGAGCCAAGGTGACGGACCCAACATCCGCGCGAGCCGGGGCATGCAGTCCCTTGCCACTTGGCAATAGATCGATTCATCCAAACGCGCCGAGGGCGCGGGCGGAACGGGTACTACGGGCTCACGGGCAGCCGAGCGCGCCGAAGCTTGCCCGGCAAGGCGATCCTCCGCAGTGATCCCGCGCGTAGTCGGCAAGAGCCCTACCCTCAAGCTATTCGTGCGACGAAGAGCACACCCGAGGGCGGGTGTGCCACATTGCCGCTGTAGCCCAGCCGCCCTCGGCTGGGGATCGCTGGGCAATCGGATCCCCAACCAATCCGCGATTGGAGTACCGTCATGTTGTCTATCGAAAGAGATGGTCCGCGACCTGAGCGCATTTACCGGACCCGTTGTCCTGCCGGTCGTCGATGCGAACGGGAGCGAGGTGTCGCCCACGTCTGAAGAGGCTGTCGGTTTAGTGCGATCCGCCGTCACGAGACGACACTTTCCGATGCGATACCCTATCAGCCCGTTGAAAAACTGCGAGTAGCGTCCGCCCCCCGCGGCGGACGTGGCTTTCGAGACCGCTATCGCCGTCCTACGGCCGCCACGGGGGGCGGCCGCTACTTTCTCGTCGGCGCGCGACTTTTTCAACAGGCTGTTAGGAAACTACCCCCCTGCCGCCCGCGTCTTCTCGAGTGGCAAAGCGAACCATCCGGATCAACCCGGTTGACGCACCGCCGCCGAACCGGCAATTTCGCCCGCGGCGGATCTGTGGCGCCCTGCTCAACACCGCTCGATGGCGATCGCGCTGGCTTCTCCGCCGCCGATGCACAGGCAGGCAATGCCGATCTTCTTGTCGTACACGCTAAGGGCATGCGCGAGCGTGTTGACGATTCGCGCCCCCGTCGCGCCGATCGGGTGCCCGATCGCGACGGCGCCGCCCGCGACGTTGACCTTCGCGTGGTCCAAACCTAGTTCGCGAATCGCCACGAGGACGACCACCGCAAAGGCCTCGTTGATCTCGAAAAGATCCACGTCGGCGAGCTTTAGCGACAGACGATCCGCAAGCTTCTTGATCGCATCAATCGGCGCGATGGTAAACCAATCCGGTTCCAGCGCGACGTTGGCGTGGCCCAGGATGCGGGCCGTTGGCCGCACACCGAGCGATTTGACCTGATCCTCGCCGAGCACGACCATCGCAGCCGCCCCGTCGTTGATCCCCGAAGCGTTGCCGGCCGTCACTTGGCTGTCCGCACCAAACGCCGGGCGAAGCGCACGGAGCTTCTCTTCACCGCGGAACTTGGCGACGTCTTCGTCGCGGTCGATCGTCACCGTACCCTTGCGGTTCTTCACCTCGACGGGGACGACGGCATCGCTGAAGAACCCATTGTCCCAACTCGCGATCGAGCGCCGATAGCTCTCGATGGCATAGTCGTCCTGGTCCTTCCGCGTAAACCCGTACTTGATCGCGCACTGATCGCCGCACGTGCCCATGTGACGGTTCGTGTGGAAATCCCAGAGACCGTCGTGAATCATCGAGTCGATGAGTTCACCATGCCCCATGCGATATCCGGTCCGGGCCTTGGTGAGCAGATAGGGTGCGTTGCTCATGCTCTCGCACCCGCCCGACACCACACATCCGGCGTCGCCGCATTGGATCGCCTGGGCGGCGAGAATCACCGCACGCATGCTCGAACCGCAGACCTTGTTGATTGTGGTAGCGCCGACGTCCATTGCGAGGCCCGCGCCGAGCGCGGCTTGCCGCGCGATGTTCTGTCCGACGCCCGCGCCGATCACGTTGCCGAATAAGACCTCGTCTACGGCGCCGCCGTCGATACCCGCGCGCGACAATGCGTGGCGAATCGCCACGCTTCCCAGTTGCGCCGCGCTCAACGGCGACAACACGCCGTTGAATGAACCGAACGGGGTTCGCACCCCACCTGCGAGGTACACATTACTCAGCATGAGCGTCTCCTACCCACTGCGCTTCCACTCGCTGCGGACAATCTCATACCGAATCATCAATGATTGTGCAACTCCATTCGGTTCGCGCGCCGCGCCGCGCGCCGTTTCTTCACCGCGGGCAGGTGCCCGCGCGTCGACGCCACTCGAAACAGGCGACCAGGCGGGCGAGGCATTCCCCAGGCGCCGCTTTACTTGCCGCTTTACTTGCTGTTCGACTTGCGCGCCGTCTTGGTGGCCGGAGATTCGTTTGCCGCGCAACCGCAAAAACACGTCCAGTTCTCGATGGCCGCCGCCTGGGCCTTGCCGATCGCATCGGCGTTTGCGCGGAACACACCGAATCCGGCGTCGAACATTGTTCGCGACTGCTCCGGGCCGCCGTCGGCTTTGGACGTCTTTGCGGCCTCGGTTGTCGTCTTGAAGAAATCGTTGCCGGCACGGAGGCTCGCGTCAAACGCCTCGGCGGCCGAGTCGATCGTCTTGCGAACGAACGGGACCCACTGCTGCGAGAAACGCTCGTTCCGCGTATTCATCTCCTCGAAGCCTTGCGGAGTGCCGTACATCTTCGTGGCGGCGGAGAGCATGGCTTCCTGTGTCTTTTGGCCGGCGTCCATAGCCGTCCGAAAGCCATCAAACATCGTGTCAAACATGGTTGTCGTCCCGCCGTCGGTCGTAGTGGTCATTTCGGTCGTGTCCTTTTCTCGGTGCCTTTCGCCAGTCTCGTCGACGGGCCGCGACGCGGCTCCATCAGTGGTATATCCGGAACAAGCATACCTCATTTTTGCGATTGCGTCAAGAAAAGTTTTGCAATTGCATAAACGGCGCCGACTGGGGGGCTACGGTAGGCGAAAATCAAGTATCACATGCATTGCGAAATTGACAGTCGGTAGTCTGACCCGTACCATTGGTTTCGTACGGTGATGCCGACGCTGGACGGGGGCGCAGATGGACGCATCCGCAAAACGGAAAACATCTCACATCAAGAAGTACCCCAATCGGCGGTACTACGACACGAGCCAGAGCGCCCACGTCACCCTCCAGCAACTTCATGATTCCGTGGCCGCCGGCAATATCATCGTTGTCACCGACTCGCGAACCGGCGAGGACATCACCAACCTCGTGCTGATGCAGATCCTACTTGAAAAGGAGCAGCCGAAGCTGTTGCTTTTCCCGGCGTCCTTGCTTCATCAGATGGTCCGCTCGGATAGTAGCGTTCTACGTACGTTCGTCGATCGGTTCTTTGGACCGTTCCAGGACGTCTTCGCGATGACCAAGAACCAATTCGACGCGTTTGTCGGGCAGGCCATGGGTCGGTCCGCCGCTTCGCCGTTTGATTGGGCCGAAAGGATGATGAAGGCCTTCGCAACGAGTGCGGCACGACCTGATGACGGTTCCGGTCCCGGTGATTCCCAATCCCATCCCGATGCCGGTCCCGGATCCGTCGATGAGACCGCCGCACCGCCCCGGCAACCCGAAACGAGCGCCGACGCCCCCGCACGGCCTACGATGCCCCAATCGACGGGCGATCAGGGCGCGCTCGCGGAGCTACGCGAACAGCTTTCCTTGCTGACGCGACGGATTGACGAAATCAGTTCGCGCGAAACTCCGTAGCCAACGGACCGCGCGACAGCGCGCTGCGATCAACGCGCCAAATTGCCCAACGCCCGGTATTTCCCGCATCCTTCTGTAACACCGCACGTCGGGTCGTAGGTCTTTCGCCAATTGCGGCAACGCACTCGCGAGCTGCAATTCCATGGTGACAGCGGTACCGACAGGGACTGCCCAGCCGCCGCACGCCCAACAAACGGCCGAACGCCGGTTTAGCGCCACGATCATGTGGCGTTTATGTCACGAAAACAGCACACGCCTAGGCATCAGGCACTTTACGGGCTTCAATTGAGATTATGTCTCAAATAAATCGCTCAGAAACTTGCAAAGCCGCTGGTTTTGGCGCACGATATGTTGAGTGCGTGGTGGTATCGAGACTCAGTCTCATTACTGCGGGTGGTAATGTGACGCTCGCACTTGCTGTCCGGCGACTTGGAGGAAACACAAAATGGTTCGACGTCGATTCGCATTCACGTTGATCGAGCTTCTGGTGGTCATCGCGATCATCGCACTGTTGATCTCGATTCTGCTGCCCTCGCTGTCGGCCGCCCGCCGTCAGGCGAAGGCGAGCGTGTGCCTCGCCAACATGAAACGGCTGTCCACCGCCACGGTGATCTACGTCAACGACAACCGGGGCAAGCTAATGCCGTTTCGACTCAAGAACGCACCGGCCCAATCGACGGCACCGTATGTCAACGAGTTTGGACGCGAGAGCCCGCGCTGGCAATGGTTTCTGAATGCGGAAACCGGTCCCGCGATCGACCCCGCACCGTTCCAGGACGAAATCGACTCGACGGGCTACTTCACCGACGGTTCGATTGGTGTCGACGGCGAACTCGGAACCACGATGACGAACAAGTACTTTATCTGCCCGTCGCTCGTGGACGACTTCGAGTTCGATGTCCGCAATGGTGCGTACGGGTACAACTACCAATACCTCGGCAACTCGAGGAACGACACCGACGAAGCGCGGTGGGACAACTTCCCGGTCGGTTTCAACCGAATCCGTGCACCTGGCGAGACC
>JADFHG010000121.1 GCA_022567365.1 Planctomycetota bacterium
TGCGTGAACAACACCTACCCGGCGACGGCCAATGTTACTGTGGACGGTGGGGATTCCAGTCTGCTGGTGGTGACCTTGGACCCGGCCTTGCCCGACGAGGATTGCTGCCGGGTGGATCTGGCCGGTCCCTCGACGAGCAACCTCTACATCACCATCCTCAAGTGCGACGTCAACCTCGACGGAGCCGTCAGCAGCGCCGACTCCGCCTCTATAAAACAGCGCCTGGGGCAGCCGATCGGGTCGGGTAACTTTCAATACGACGTGAACCTGAACGGATACATCACCGCCAGCGATTCTGGCTCGGTGAACCAGCGTATCGGCAACGTCGCCCCCGCTTGCCCGTAGTCCGGCTTGGACGACAGCAGGTCGGCCAGAGCCTGGCGCAGGTGGTCCGGGGTGACCTCCTGCTTCTTGGCCAGCACGATGAAATCATCCACCACCTTGCCGCCGCGTAGCCTCACCAGGATCTTCGCTGCAGCAGCCCGTTCTGCGGACATGGCTGAGATGTTGAAGAGCAGTGTCTGCGCCATGTCCTCGAGGTCCGCATGGTCGAGCGCATCGAAAAAGGCGGACGGCCTTCCGCCGGCGTCCGCCGGCTCGGTGTGGATGACCGTGGCGTAGTTAGTCTCGTTGACGAGGGACTCGAGGCCGGGGGCGGTCGAGGCATCGACGATGCGCACCTCACAGCGCTGTCCGACGCAGAGCCCCGCCGCGCTATTCGCGCGGATGAACATGCCGCACTCGGTGACGTTGTGCGTGGTGCAGTCGATCTCTTCGGCTCCGCCGACGAGGGTGATCTTCGTCGGCAATTCGACGACGATGCGCGGCTCGGTCCTGCGCTCTTCGACGAGCGCGGCCCCCGGGGCTATTTCAGAATGGGCAATTGCTTGAGCTGAATCGTTGGATGTGAACACGGAAGACCTCCTCCACTCGGCCGATTGGCACGGTGCGCGGCACACCGATCCATTTGCGCCTCGCCCTCTCGATGGCCCGCTGCAAGACGCTGAAGCCCAACGTCCGGCAACGTGCGTCACACGTCCTGGCGCATTTCTCCTTGGTATGCTTGAATATAACGTAACTCGGCACAATGTCAAGCCAACGCAAGCGCGAAACAGCGAATGCAACGGTATTCTCGAATCGTCCCATTATCGGCACAGGGCGATCTGGTGCCGTCTCACCGTGCAAGAGGGCCGACCAATCAGTTCCCAGCCAATAAAAGGCGTATTGCGGCCCTTCGACGACATCGTGCCCGGGGTTACGGTCCATCGTCTCGAAGTGTCGATAATCGTCAGGTCGGCCGGCGAACCCGGTTCGATCGGCGGCGGAGTCCGACCTAGAACCCTATTCGGTCCGGCGGTGAACCACCGGATGACCGCCGGCCAATCGGCCAGTCCGGTCTCGATCATCGCGCGAGCGGCCAGGCCGACGGCCGTTTCGAGACCGACGATGCCAGGCGGGGCCGCAAGAAAACCGGCCGCTTTTTCTTCCGCCCTGTGCGGTGCGTGGTCGGTGACGATACAATCGATCGTCGCGTCGAGGAGCCCCGCGCGACAGGCGTCGACGTCCCCCATCGGGCGAAGCGGCGGGTGCATTTTCGTGTTCGGGTCCGCGTCGCCGCAGGCCTCGTCGGTCAGCACGAGATGGTGTGTGCAGACCTCGGCTGTTACGGGAAGTCCCTCCGCCTTTGCCTCACGGACCATGTGGATCGCCTTTGCGGTGGAGATATGCGCGACGTGATAGCGCCCCCCGGTCTCCCGACACAGCGCGATGTCGCGTTCGATCATCGCCTCTTCGGATCGCGGGTCGAGCCCCGGCAAGCCGATCCGTCGCGACACGTCTCCGAGATGCATGACGCCGCCGGCCGAGATTGACTTGTATTCGCAGTGTTGTATCAGCAGGGCATCGTGCGTCTTCGCCCGTTGGAACGCGGCCCGCATAACTTCGTCATCCTCGACACCGCTACCGTCGTCGCTAAAGGCGACGGCGCCGGCCTCCAGCAAGGCGGCGAAATCGGTCAACTCGCGACCTTCACGATTCACGGTAATCGCGGCGACCGGACCCACGCCGCACCGATCGGCCTCGCGGCTGCGATCGTGAACGAGCTTCAGGGTATCGGGATTGTCCAGCACGGGCGTCGTATTGGGCATGCAGGCGACAAACGTGAATCCACCGGCCGCGGCGGCCGCGGTACCCGTGGCGATGGTCTCCTTGGTCTCGTGTCCTGGTTCGCGGAGATGGACGTGCATGTCCACAAGACCCGGGCATAGGATCATCCCGTCCGCCTCGATGACGTAGGCGGACGTGGGTGCGGCACGGGCGATGAGACCATCGACGATCGCGACGTCGGCCGATTCGCTGCGGCCTGCGGCGGGGTCAACGATCCGCGCGCCGCGAATCAATACGGCGTTGTGTCGGGCCGTTTCGAGCGCCATAGCGATTCTCCGGTGTTCTGGAAGCCGGCGTTTGTGCAAACTGCGCGCAATCGCTCGGGTATGGTAGCGTGGCCGGGGTGATCGTCCATCGCCGTGCGGTGCTCACTCGGTTCAACCAGCGGAGTGGATATGCACGGCGCGGAGCGACGTGTCGATGTGGCCGCTACGTAGCGGCGCGTGCATCGCCAGCCATAAACTTGCGGGTTGGGCGGCAACCAAAATCCGAACCGCGACCGTGAGGGAGCGGACTTTGCCATGCCTATCGCTCAACACCAACCCGTGAATCCAGGTGTGACGTGGCGACGGGGTGGCGGCGTAGCAGTGAAGCGGCTCGGATCGGTGGCGATGCGGCTCGGGGCGACGGCGTTACCGCGTCGAATCGGAAGGGATGGTCTCGAGCGTAATACGGAACGGGTCGTTCCCCGGGAAATCGTCGAACTCGAAGCGGATGATCACCATCGAGTTGCACGAGAAATCGACACCGAGCAGCGCTTCGAACGGCGGTGCGATGCCTGCGGAAGTCGGCCCGGCATCGGGGTCGTCTTCGTCCGTGCTGAAGAACTCGGTGTCCTCGACGACGGGGTCTTCGATGGCCGAATTGCTGCCGTCGCGCGCGCCGTTTTGTTGGACAAACGCCCCAAGCTCCGCCGTACCGATCGCAAACACGCGCCCACACGGGAGCGATTGGATATCCGTCTGGCCGTCGCCCGCCAGCGCGTCGGCCCCGTCCTCGCCGCCAAACCGCAGAATGCGGGGCACGGAAGACTGGTCCAACTGATCGTAGGCGCCGGCCGTAAACACGACCTCATGCGGCGTGTTGTTGATGAAGACGACCTGATAGGATCCCTGGTCGCCGGCGGTGTCGCCGCCTCGGGATGCGAGCTGGTTCGCCAGAAACTCCCCGCAGCCGCCAAGGGCCGGTAACGCGGCGAGTATCGCGAGCTGGGGCAACGAAGGGCGTCGATCGGGCACGTACCACACTCCTGGCAGTCGGTTCAAGAAACAACGGCCACCCCCCGCGGCGGTCATCGAACGCCGCCAAATGGGGCAACGACGCAGCCACCGGGTCTTCAACAGGCTGCCGGCCTCTCGAAAACAGTTGCCGCGGCCCCAAGGGAACCTATCGAAGCATCGGTCCGCGGCGCGGATCGCCTTGAGTACGAGGGGCGTAAAGGTGAATCCGGCGGTCGCGCCTCGCTTTCTTCGCCGCGTGCCCGGTACCGTTGTGCTCCATTTCAGTATTGATTGAGTGTCGGATGGGGTCAAGCCGCGAACGACGCCTACTTCAGAGTGCCGGCCGTGACACTGCCGAATGAGCCGTTCGGGCCACCGTCGGATTGGGCTTTTCACTCGAAGCCGACCGCCGCAAGGCGCCGCTCCGTCGATATCACTGGAAGACCGTCACATGGTATCGAATGAGAACCCCAGGTATAAGGGTATGGCGAAGGATCATGAGACGAAGTCTGCTTCAACACCCACGGTTAGCAGCCCGTTGGAAACGTCTGTGGGACCGACTTTCCAGTCGGTCAAACGCCGCTGGTGGCCCGAAAACGACCGACTGGAAAGTCGGTCCCACACAGTATCCTGTTTTTCAACAGGTTGTCATGGTCGTCTGACGGATCGAGGAGGCCAGTTCCGTGACGCTGCTTGTCACTTCCGTGTACGTGGTCGATGAGGCAACGCTCCGGCAACGGTGCGCCGCGGCGTTTTCGGCCGGCGCGGATGCCGTCGAGCTGCGCATCGATTCGTGGACCGGCGACGTCGGAGCGATCGCGTCCTTCTTGCGCGAAAACGCGGATCGAACGTGGATCGTCACCTGCCGAAGCCGCGCCGAAGGGGGCGAGTCTGCGGAAACGGCGGAGCAGCGGGCGGCACTGATTGCGACAGCCACGCGCGACACCAACGCCTACGTCGATTTTGAATTCGCCGATTGGCGCCGGTCGGGAGAAGTGCGGCGCGTGTTGGGCGAGACGGCGGCAATTGAAGATTCGCCAACCGGAGGCTCGACAAGACAAAGCGGGGGATCGACGAGACGAAGGTTGATCCTCTCGTCGCACCGATTCGACGCACCACCGGACGAGGTCGCCGCGGTTTTCGCGGAGATGGCTTCGACCGGCGAAGCAGCCGTATTCAAGACGGCGTTCATCGCCCGCGACATCTGCGATGCTGTATCCGCGCTCGATCTGCTGCGCCAACAGACCAAGCCCGCGATCGCAATCTGCATGGGCGACGAAGGGCTCATGTCTCGGGTGCTTTCCAAGAAGTTCGGCGCGTTCGCGACCTATGCCGGCCTGTCGGAAGCGGGCTCGACGGCACCGGGCCAACTCACAACGAACGCGATGAAAAACCTGTATCGGTGGGACGCAATCGACGGGGCGACGAGGGTCTTCGGCGTGATCGGCGACCCGGTTGCCCATTCGCTCGGTCCACGCCTGTTCAACCGGTGGTTCGCCGATGCGGAGATGAACGCGGTTTATCTGCCAATGCGCGTCACCACATCGCGCGATTGCCTCGCGCGTTTTCTGACGGTGTGTGCGCAGCAGGCCTGGTTGGACGTCGCGGGCCTGAGCGTCACGATTCCCCACAAGACCGGCGTTCTTCGGTGGCTCGGCGATCGAGTGGACCGGACCGCGCAAGGCGTCGGCGCGGTCAACACCGTCGTATTCGCCAAGGACGGACCGACGGGGTTCAACACGGATTGCCATGCTGCGGCTGCGTCGATCGGAGCGGCGCTGGGGTGTCGCCCCGACGAGTTGGCCGACGTGTCGATCGATTTGCTCGGGACCGGCGGTGCGGCCCGCGCGATCCTGTCGGGCCTGTGCGGATTAGGTTGCCCGGTCACGCTTTATGGGCGATCGGCCGAACGGACCAAATCTCTGGCGGAGGAGTTCGGGTGTCGCGCGGCGGCGTGGGATGATCGCGGAAACCGAAGCGGCGACGTACTCGTTAACTGTACGAGCGTGGGGATGTGGCCGCACGTGGACGCGTCGCCGATGCCGTCAGGGAGTCTTGACGGATTGCGCCTCGTCTTCGACACCGTGTACAACCCACTGGAAACCAAGCTCCTCGTGGACGCCAAGGCCGCCGGCGCGGCGACGCAAAGCGGTCTCGACATGTTCATTCGCCAAGCCGCGGCGCAGTTCGAGCTATGGACCGGACAGGCGCCGGACGTTGATGCAGGGCGGCGATGGTTGATGTCGAGCTCCGGTTGCTGACGCGCGGTCCCGATTGCGGACCAAAATCATGACGTACCGGTGTACGGATCAGCGCGAAGCGGGTGCATCGCATTCAGTTTCATTTTCCCCGCCCCCCCGATCATCCGATTCAAATCTCTCCCGATCCTCCGATGCGGATGTTCATCGAACAACCGAGCCGCGGGCTTCAGCCCGCGCGATGATCCACTCGGAGAGAGTGTCTCGGTATCGACGAAACGCCCACCGGGTTGCACCAACTTGGCGACGGTGCCTCGGCGGTTGAGGGTCTATGAGACATCGGCGGATCGCTGCATCGGGCGGTCGAACCCGCCACGCGCGTGACGGATTCGCGAAGGCATACCATGACGGGGTAATCGCGCGGGCTGAAGCCCGCGGCTCAGAACACAAGACCAGGACATCCACGATCCTCCCATCGGCACCTGCCTTGCTCGCAATCACCCCGTCGTATTGACGCCCCGCCGTCTTTCGCCGATTCTCCGGTGTCGCCGCTTCGTACCCCGATTGTGAATCGCCCATGACCGCGTCACCTACCGAATCCAAGACAATCGCTCTCATCGGTGCCCGCGGTTCCGGTAAGACGGCCGTCGGAAAAGCGCTCGCATCACTACTCGGCGGAGACCACGTCGATACGGATGATCTGGTCGTCGAGCGGGCGGGTAAATCGATCGCCGCCATCTTCGCCGACCACGGCGAGGCTGCGTTTCGCGCCCTCGAGGTGGCCGCGATCGCGCGGGCGGTAAGCCTCGCGCCATCGGTCATCAGCGTCGGCGGCGGCGCGGTCGTGGATCAAACGAACACCGCCCGTTTGAGGGCGATCGCAACCGTCGTCTGGTTGACCGCCCCGCCGGAGGAACTCGACCGCCGCATTCAAGCCGACGCGGGTAGCGCGGCAGCGCGACCGCCGCTGACGGAGCAGTGCGGCATCGACGAAATCCGCGAGTTGTTGGCCGAGCGAACGCCGTCGTACGAATACGCGGCGGACATGAGAATCGACACGACCGACAAGACGCTCGAAACGGTCGCGGCGGAAATCGCGGAGCGGTTGGCTCACGCGCGGTGACCTTCGGCGGATGATCGCGCGCGACGCGCGGGACATCGCCGCTGTCGGCAGGTGCGTAGCACCATCGGCGGGGATTGTTCAGAGCCCCAAGCGCCAGCGCGGGGTCCTTGCCGGCGAAACATGCGCATGTGGACCCGCTCGCTTGCGCTCGGGGCTCGGATCCTGCGCGCGCCCCGGGGCCAGATTGCGGATTGTCTTGCTGATGCGCAACGTACCCAGAGTGTCATGCACCCGATGTCCGCTGCCTCGCCGTTTCCCACCTCGACCGGCCACGTAGCGGCGCTTATCATGTCGTCGCAGGTTCCGCCCCTACCTGGGCACTGGGGCGACGGGTACGATCCGCCGGAAAGGTCCATAGCACGTGAGCCGAGACGACAATCCGACAATCCTGCGAACGATCACCAACACCCAGCTTCTCGACGACCTGCGCAATCCCGGCAACGAGACGGTCTGGCAGCAGTTCGTCAACCGCTACATGCCGATGATCGTCAAGTACGCCGTTCGCGCCGGGCTCCGCTCGGCCGACGCCGAGGACGCCGCGCAGCAAACCATGATCGCCTTCTGTACCGCATATCAGCAGGGAAAATACGATCGCGAGAAAGGGCGCCTGCGATTCTGGTTGTATGGCATCGCACGCAACCAGATCAAGAGCGTGTTCAAGCGTCGGGCCAAGCAGGAGGTGCAGGTAGCCGAGGACACGGCCCAGACCGACTTTTTCGCGCGGCAGCCGGACGAGGCGGACCTCGAGAAGGTTTGGGAGGAGGAATGGCGTGAGGCCGTGCTCCGCCAGTGCCTCGAGGAGGTCCATCGCGAGTTCGACGCCAAGTCCATCGAGGCCTTCGAGTTGTTCGCGTGGAAGGGTCTCCCCGCGCAGGAAGTCGCCGAGCGGTTGGACATGACGCCCAATGCCGTGTTCATCGTCAAGAGTCGGATTCTGAAGCGCATCCGCGAGCTCGTGCCCGATATGGAAAAAATCTGGTAGACCGCCCCAAAGGCCCTAACCAGTAGTTTCTAGGGTTTTGAGAGACGCTCTCTTCGTGGCATCACGTCAGGGTTGCTGAACCGGACACGGATGTCTGAAAAGAGAGCGTCATGGATGATGCTAAGGAGCCGCGTAAGAATAAGTACCACAGTTTCCATGCGAAAAGAGCCTGTTTTCGCTGCTTTCGCAATGCGAGTTGGATACTTTAATCTTACGCGCGCCCTAAACCAGTTCCTGAGTATCAACGTTGTTCAGCCGGGTAAGTTTCTTCTTGACAACGGGTTAGGGTTCTGTTAGTTGTCGATGTTGTTGTGATTCGCACCAAAAGCAGGAGATGGCGATGAATACCGCAAGGCATCGAGTACGAATTCTGACCGTGCAGCAGTTCGCCGAACGCTTCGGGACCGACCGGCAGTGCGCCGAGCACCTCGCGCGGCGGCGGTGGCAAAAGGGCTTCACCTGTCCCGCCTGCGGCCACGCGGGCAGCAGTTATGTGGCTACGCGTCGGCTTCATCAATGCTCGGCCTGTCGGCATCAAACGTCGCTGACGGCCGGTACGATCTTCCACAAGACCCGCGTGCCGCTTCGGAAGTGGTTCTGGGCGTTGTATCGCATGGGGCAGGACAAGAAGGGTATCTCGGCCATGATGCTGCGCAAGGAAATCGGCGTGAGTTACCCGACGGCCTGGCTCATGCTGCAGAAGATTCGCCACGCGATGACCACCGGTGAGAAAGATCGCGTGTTGCACGGCACCGTGGAGTTGGACGATGGGTACATCGGCGGGTTCCGATCCGGTCCGCAGGGGCGGGGCGCGAAGGGCAAAACGCCGTTTTTCGTGGCGGCGGAGGTGTCCGCGGGCGGCGGTCTGGCCCGGGCGACTTTGCAGCCCACGCGGCGTTTGACGAAGCGAAACGCGGAGCGGTTCGCACAGATGCGTCTGGATTCCAGTTGCCGCGTTCGGACCGACGGACTGAATATATATAGGGCATTGGGCGCGTTGGGATATGAGCATGAGTCCGTGGTCGTCGGCTCCCACGGAAGGAAAGCGGTGACGGCCTTTCCCTGGATTCACACCGTCGTCTCGAACCTGAAGCGGTTCATCCTGGGCCGGCATCATGCCATCGCCGGCAAACACGCGGTTCGCTACCTCGGGGAGTTCGCCTACCGACTCAACCGCCGCGGCCAGGAAAGCAACCTCTTCGCCCTGCTCCTCGACACCTGCACGACGGTCCAAGCGATGACGTA
>JADFHG010000122.1 GCA_022567365.1 Planctomycetota bacterium
CTTCAGGACGGCGCCCAAGTTGGTCGACGTCGTCGCGACGGCTTCGTCGGCGTTGCCGAGTTGCGTGCGTCGCACCTGAAGCGCGCCGCGGAGCAGGTGTTCGGCTTCCTCGAGTCGCCCCCTCTTCCGCAGGAGCACGCCCAGGTTGTTCATCGTCTCCGCGGTTGAAAGATGATCCGCGCCGAACAGGTCGCGCCTTGTCTCCAGCGATTCGCGGTAGAATCGCTCGGCTTGGTCGTAGCGACCCATCTCCTTGTTCAAGAGACCCATCGCATCGAGACTATCCGCCACGCCGGCGTCAGGGTTCGACCCCTGAGCCAGCCGGATCTCGAGCGCCGTGGTCAAGTGCGGCTCGGCCCAATCGTACAATCCCAACTCCAGATAGGTCGCCCCGATCGTCATCCTCACGGCCGCCTCGACCTCGGGTTGACCGCTCAGCGCACCGGTCGCCAGCTTGTCCGCCGCACCGTCGAGAACCCGACGTACGGTCGGCTGGCTTTCGGCCGTTATTCCCATGCCGACCGACGCGAACATCTCGTTCAAGAACCGATTCACTTGCTGCGTCTTTGCCGCGTCCCGCCGCGCACGGTGCTCCGAGTGGACCGTGTTGAACAACACGCCGAGGGCGGCGAGGAGCACGACCGTGCCGGCGATGAGGCCTATTTTGTTGCGTCTTGCAAACTTGGCACAGCGATATCGCACGGTGTCGCGTCGAGCCGACACGGGCATACCGTCCAGGTATCTCCGGATGTCTTCGGAGAACAGTTCCACGGACGCGTAGCGACGCTCGGGTTCCTTGCGCATGGCGACGAGCACGATGGCATCGAGGTCGCCCGCCAACCGTCGTCTCAGGGCGTCGGGGGTGTCGCTGCGCGCTCGACTGACCGTGTCGGGGGTGACCATCCTGCGGGTGGCGCCCTCCGGTCCGCGCGGCAGTGTCGTTTCCAGAATTGCCGTACTCGGCTTTTTAGGGTTCGATTCGCAGATCACGCGCTCCACTTCATGAAGCGAACGCGTCGTCAGGTTGTATGGACGGTGCCCCGTGAGAAGTTCGTATAGAATGACGCCTAGGGAATACACGTCACTCGCCGTGGTGATGGTATGGCCTCGCAATTGCTCGGGGCTGGCATACGCGGGCGTCATCAACCTCGGTCCATCGAGCGTGGTTTCAAGTGCCCGGTCGGGATCTTCCTCGATGAGTTTCGCAATCCCGAAATCGAGGAGCTTTGGGACACCGTTTGGCGTCACCAGTATGTTACTCGGCTTCAAGTCCCGATGGACCACCAGATTGCGATGGGCGAATTGCACGGCCGCGCAGACGGCGCGGAACAACACCAGACGCCGGCTGATCGAAAGCCGGTGTTCGTCGCAGAACTGATCGATCGGCGCGCCGTCGACAAACTCCATCACCAGATACGGAGTGTCACCCTCGGCCACACCGCCGTCGAGAAGCCGACCGATGTTGGGATGATCCAACTTGGCCAATGTACGCTGCTCGCGGTGAAAACGCCGGACTATGTCATCGGAAAGACGCAGGCGGGGTGCGATGAGCTTGACGGCAACCGCATGCCCATGTGGGTCATCGCTGGGCGTGGCGTAGTACACGGAGCCCATACCGCCGCAAGCAATCAGGCGCACGAGCTGATAGGCACCTACGCGTCCCCCCACCAGCCGCTCCGCCTCGTCGGATCGGATCACCTCGCGAAACGTCTCGGCCGCGGGAACATCGAGCCCCTCGGAGGCCTCTTCGCTCGCGGTCAGCAAGGACTCCACTTCCGCGCGGAGTTCGGGGTCGCCGGCGCAGGTCGCGCTCAAGCGTGCCTCGCGCTCCTCGGGATCGAGATCGCACACCGACTCGAACAACGACCGAATCTGTTTCCACTGCGTGATCATCATCTCAACCGTCTCTTGTCAACTCACGATGCAACCAACCCCGTGCCATCTTCCATCGCCGATTGACGGTAATCGGCGCGACATTCAGGAGCTCCGCGATCTCCGCAATCGTGAATCCACCGAAGAACCGCAGCTCGACGACTTGACCGAGCTCTGGATCTCTGTCGGTCAGTTCGGTCAGCGCATCATCAAGCTGTACCAAATAGTGGTCGTAATCCGCGACGAACGGCGCGACGGCCGTCAACGGAATCCGTTTGGCGCCCCCTCCCCGTTTGGCGGCGCGGCGACGCCGGGCGTGATCCGTGATGATGTGCCGCATCGACCGTGCCGCGGTGGCGAAGAAAACGGACAGTTCCTGGGGTTCCTTCGGTGCGTGCCCCACGAGGCGAAGAAAGGTCTCATGAACCAGTGCCGTCGGCTGTAGGGTGAAGTCCTTCAAATTGCCGCGCAGGCAGCGGTCGGCCAGGCTTCGCAGCTCGTCGTAGAGATAGGGCCAGAGCCGCTCGTCCGCCTCCGAACCCGAGCCCGCCCACTCGAGCGGTGCATCGGTACGACGGTTTTCGGCATTCGTTGTCATGTCGATCCAAATGGCCGTGCGGAGATACCGGGCGGGCACCTTTTTCGGCGAAACGGTGATACAAATCCGCCGCCGTTTGCGTTTGTTATTATGGAGGATCGGGCAAGGCCGAGTCAAGCCTTGTCCGCCTCGTGCTCGAGAATCAGCGCCGCGGCACCGACCAAGAGGCCGCGCAGTTGAAGGATCGGTCCGCGCGCCGGGGCACGGCATTCGCAACCGGCGTCCGTCGCGGGCGGAGTAACACTCAACAACGGGGAAGCGATGATGTACCGATCGGTCTCTTTTTCATGCACATTCTTGTTGATTCATGTGGCAGCGGGTCAGACAATACAATTCGCCGAGCCACCCGGAATCCAGGCAGCCGTGTTGGTTGCGGGAGGAAGCCTTGCCGGCCTGCCGACGATTATCCCAATCACCCAGCATCGGTTTACGAGCACCCTAGTGAGTTTTCCTGTGTGCGGCACGACCGTTGTGGATGGTGACGAGGCAGATGGGTTTGAGCCCTTCTCGAGTAGCGTGCAGTCCGAGGACACGTGTGAGGGCAATTGGGTCGGCGAGTTCGCCGCGCAAGAATCCCTGATTGAGCCGACATCGATGAGTGGATTCGGAGACGTGCTCATCAAGGCGGCCCAAGCTCCCGAGAGTCCGGTTGTCGCCATGGGTCTCTCCTCCATCGAAGTGACGTTCGAAATACCGACGACGAGCGATTTCACGTTTTTGGGCATAATGCACGCGTGGGGTATTGGGGGTACCCCAATCGTGCAGCCTGGGGCCTTCATGACGATCGTCGGGCCGGGGCCGGGGGTGGTCTTTGACGCGGTCGTCAGCCCGGGTCCGAACGGTGAGGGCATTACCGTGGAGGTGGATGAATCGGGGATACTGAGTGCCGGTTTGTACACGCTGGTCGTTGTGGCCCACACCGGCGGCAACGACGTGATCGTGGGCCACGTGGTCGGCAGCGCGTCCTTTGAGTTCACTTTCGAGGTGAGTTCCAAGTTCGATCTGCCCGGCGACATGGACGCCGACGGCGACGTGGATAGGGACGACTACATCGTATTTCGCGATTGTTTCACGGGTTCGGGTGGCGGTCCGGTTGTCGGTGTATGTATCCCCGGAGACTTCGACGGCGACGGTGATATCGACTTCGACGACTTGGAGGCGTTCCGTGACGCGTATACCGGCTGACGCCTAGGAACCGACTTTCCAGCTCAGCCCAGAACTTCAACGAAAAGAGATGAGATCAATGTTCGAGCGAACTAAACTTTCATTGCGTGTGGTCGTAGGATCCGGGTTGATGCTGGCGGTTGCGCACTCGCCCGCGGCGTCGGGGCAACCGGTTCAGTACACGGTGACGGACCTCGGGGCACCGATTGGCGGGACAACCTTTGGATCGGCGCTGAACAACGTCGGCCAGGTGACCGGCAAAACCGGTGAAGAGGGAGCGGGGGGGTTGGGCGCTCAGGCGTTCAGGTTCGACCCTGACAGGGGGATGATCATCCTGAACGATGGACCCTTTCCGAAAAGCGGCGGCCTGGTGATCAACGATCTCGGGCAGGTAGCCGGCTTGGTGTGCGTCACCGAAGGGCTGCCCTGTGATTTCTACATCTTCCGTTACACCGACGGCGTGGGCTTTGAGCTCCTCGGCGTCCTTGGCGACGGCGATAGCGCGCACCCCGCGGCGATCAACGAACTCGGCGATGTGGTCGGGCAGTCTGGTTTCGACCCCAGCGCCGCGATGCACGCGTTCTTGTTCACCGATGAAGAGGGGATGATCGACCTCGGTACGCTTCCCTCTGATGCAAACATATCGAGCGAAGCGACGGACGTGAACGACGCCCGCCAAGTGGTCGGCCAATCCTTTGCGGGTCCTTCCCCCGGAGGCGGACTCCGCGCTTTCTTGTGGGAAGACGGCGTGATGCAAGACCTGGGCACCTTCGGCGGCAACGACAGCGGGGCGGCGGGCATCAACGAGTCCGGGCAAATCGTCGGCAGCGCCGATCTTCCGGATCACACGGACCACGCCTTTCGTCATACGCCGGGAGTCGGAATGGAGGATCTCAACCCGCCGTTCACTACCAGCAGTCGGGGTCTGCTCATCAACGAGTCCGGAATGATCGCCGGTACGTTCTCGAACGACGACGGTGACGGCACATTCCTGTTCAGCGACGAGCTCGGCTTCTTCGACATTGGGGTGTTCGAGCCGGCGGAGAACAGCATCCTGGTCGAGCCGGCGGACATGAACTCGTCGGGTCAAATAGTCGGTCGGGCACTGAACATTCCCTCCGATGACCTCCCGCTCCTCTGGCGCCAGTTTTTCTGGTCACCGGAGACCGGCCTGGTGGATCTGAGCACAGTGATCGAGACCGGACCCCGCGATGTGGTTCTAAGCGAGGCGGTGGCGATCAACGATTCAGGCCGGATTCTGGTCAACGGTGAGATCGATGGCGAACCGCGGGCGCTGCTTCTGACGCCGATCGCCGGACCCCAAACCATCATCCCCATTGCTCAGGATCGGTTCATCAACACCTTGGTGAGTTTTCCGCGATGCGGCAAACTCTCTGACAGCGATGCGGCCGAGGGGTTCGACCCCTTCGACAGCTTCCTGGAAACAGCGCAGGAATGTGAAGGTCCTTACGGTCACGTGACGGCCCAGCAGCAATCGCAAATCGACGCCGCGTCGATGACCGCCTCCGGCAACGTATTCACCAAGGACAATGGGGGAGACGGACGGAGCACCCTCGTCCTCTCAGGGAATTCCTTTTTCGCGGTGACGTTCGAGATCGGCGGGGCAAGCCAGTTCGCGCTGGCCGGCGCCATCGCCGCTGACGCGAATCCCCCCGACGCGGGCCTCGCAACCGACGCTGAACTCACGCTCACAGGCCCCGGCGATGGGACGATCTTCACCCACTTGGTGAGCGCCGGGACGGGCGGCATGATCGAAGAGCAGGGCGTCCTCGCGCCGGGGGTGTATACGCTGCTGGCGATCGCAACGCTGTCTATCGATGGAATTGCACCGCCCTTCGTCCTGGGCGAGGGGTCGTTCGAGTTCACCTTTACGGTGAAGCAGGTTGTCGTATCTCCCGGCGACTTTGACGGCGACGGCGACGTGGATCGGGACGACTACCTCGCATTTCGCGATTGTTTCACGGGTCCGGGTGGCGGTCCGGTTGTCGGTGTATGTATCCCCGGAGACTTCGACGGAGACGGAGATATCGACTTCGACGACTTGGAGGAGTTCCGCGACGCGTACACAGGAGAAATCCGATGAAGACATCACGGTTTTGCATGAGCCTGCCGTATTTGCTGTCGGTCTCGTTCGCCGCGTCCAGCGCCGTCGCGCAGACGATCTACTGGACCGACGTCGGCAGCCACAAGATTCAACGGGCCGACCTGGGAGGACGGGGCGTGGAGGATCTCGTCACGGCCGGCGTGATGACACCCGTTGACATTGCCCTCGACGTGGGTGCAGGCAAGATGTATTGGACGGAAGCGGCTCCTGCTGATTTCATGATCTCGCGGGCCAATCTGGACGGCACAAGCGTGGAACTCTTGGTGACCGGCTTGGTCAGCCCGGGTGGCATCGCCCTCGACGTGGCTGCGGGCAAGATGTACTGGACGGACCTTGGCTCCAGCAAGATTCAGCGGGCCAACCTCGACGGCTCTGATGTGGAGGACCTCCTGACCATCGGAGTGGTGTTCACTCCGATCGAAATCGCTCTGGATGTCGCGGCGGGCAAGATGTATTGGACCGAGAGTTCACCTGCCGACTTCATGATCCAACGCGCCGACTTGGATGGTTCAAATGTTGAACTCTTGGTTACGGGCTTGATCAACCCCAGCGGACTCGCCCTCGACGTGGCCGGGGGCAAGGTGTATTGGACGGACATCGGCACCGGGAAACTTCAACGGGCCGACCTGGACGGGTCCGGCGTGGAGGATCTGGTCACGATGGAAGTGATCGAACCGGTGCGAATCGCCCTCGACTTGACCGACGGCAAGATCTATTGGACGGAAGGCTCTCCCGCCGATTTCATGATCTCGCGGTCCAACCTCGACGGCACCGACGTGGACCTTCTGATCACCGGCTTGACCAGCCCCAGCGGGATCGAAATCGTGGCGGCGACCGGTGGTCAGCCGATCCTGCCGGTCGATCAGTTGCGGATCGTGAACAGCTTCGTAATCGTTCGGCAGTGCGGTGGCGAGGCGTTTGAAGATGATCAAGCCAAATCGTTTGAACCCTTTGACAGTACGGTAGAGTCGGTCTTCGACTGTGCCCACGCCGGCGGGCTCGCGTCCGCCAGCCAGCAGTCGGAAATCGCGGATGCATCGATGTCGGCCTTCGGAAGCACCTATTCCGAGGCCACCGCGGGTGTGCAGACTAACATCCATGCGCTCGCAAGCTCATACTTCCAGGTCACATTCGAGCTGCCGTCAACGAGCATCTTCGCCTTGGATGGTCTGCTGAGCATCGACGCAACCGGCGACGTCATCGGGGCCTTTGCTCAGATCCGGCTCACAACCGCGGGAGGTGATCCGATCCTGGAACACACGCTTAGCATCGGACCCGGCGGAAAGCCCGAGACCCTTACCATCGACGAAACCGGTTCGCTGACTCCGGGGTTCTACGTGCTTGAGGTCCAGGCTTCAACCGGAATCGACAATGACGTGCCACCGAGTTTGGTTGCCGAGGCCGCCTATGAAATGCTATTCAGCGTGGCTACGGGGGATAGCGATGGCGACGCCGATGTGGACGTCACCGATTTCGCCGAGTTTGCCGGATGTTTGACGGGATCCGATGGTACGACTCCCGCAACTTGCAATCTGTTCGATTTTGATTTCGACGGCGACGTGGATTTGGCTGATTTCGGCGCGTTTGGACTCTTATTCACGGGATCTTGATGAAAGTTGGAACTCGCCGGTGCCGACGGTGCAGTCGATATGACCGACTTCGCCCAACTACAACTTGTGTTCGCAGGGCAATAGAAACGGAATCCTGCTCGATATACTCGAGTTCACGTTGCGCGCTCCCGGGGCATCCGGGCTAATGGCAGCGCTTACGATCTGGGCCGCGGTTCCGGTTTGGGCGCAGTGCCCGGTGAACGAGTCGGTCAAGCTCACCGCCTCAGATAGCGCGATTGCCGACGGTTTCGGGGTGTCCGTCTCGATCAGCGGCGATACGGCCATCCTCGGGGCACAGGGGGCCGACGGCGATTGCCCAAGTCCGGATCCACCTCAAGTTCCAGGTGCAATAGATTGCGGTGCGGCGTACATCTTCCAGTTAGATACCAACGGCACGTGGGTCCAGGTCGCAAGACTCACCGTCGCGGACGCCGAGGCGTTTGACGAGTTTGGGTACTCGGTCTCGATCAGCGGCGATACCGCTATCGTCGGGGCTCATCGGAGCAACGAGGTGGGCATCCACTCCGGATCCGCGTCCATTTTCAGGCGCGACTTTGGTGGGCCGGACAACTGGGGAGAGGTCGTGAAGTTCGTCGGTTCCGACACCGCGCCGGGTGACCTCTGTGGCAGATCCGTCTCGATCAGCGGCGACACCGCCCTGGTCGGGGCCTGGTATGACGACGACGGGGGATCGAACTCCGGATCGGCGTACCTCTTCGACTGCGTGTCAGTCGTACAGACAATCATTCCCATCAGTCAGCAGCGGTCAACCGACGCCTCGCTGAGTTATGAACAGTGCGGCAATCAATCGACCGCCGGGGACACGGCGGAAGGCTTTGATCCCTTCGACAGTGTGGTGGAGACACAGCTAGCGTGTGGTCAAAGTTCGGCCCAGGTTGGTGCCAGCCAACAATCGCAGATCGACGCATGGTCGATGGGCAACTCGGGGCACACTTTCATCGAGACGACCGGGCCGGATTCGGGCGACATTGCCGCCGCGGGCAACTCCCTTTTCGAGGTGACGTTGGAATTGCAGTCGGTGACGGCCTTCGCACTGGATGGGTTCATCATCGCCGGCCGTCATGATCTAAACGACGACTTGCAAGTCGACGCCACAATCACGCTCACCGGGCCGGACCGGCAGATCATCTTCTCGCACTCGGTCAGCGCAGGAACGCATGACACGATCGACGAATTAGGCGCGTTGCAGCCAGGCCTATACACGTTGGTCTCCGCCGCCGAGATCGGGATCGAAGGCGAAATGCCGCGAGCTGCCGTGCGTGTAAGCTCGTTCGAGTTTACCATTGAGTTCGCCATCTTGGGTGACCTGGATCTTGACGGCGATGTAGATCTTGTTGACTTCGCCGGCTGGGCGGATTGCTTCACCGGCCCCGACAACCACCCGTACCCGCTAGGTTGCGGGGCATTTGACTTTGACATCGACGATGACGTCGACTTCATCGATTTCGCCGCCTTCCAAATCGCGTTCACGGGGAATTAAGGGGTTGAATCATGTTCGATGAAT
>JADFHG010000123.1 GCA_022567365.1 Planctomycetota bacterium
CGCGGTCGTCGATGGTCGAAGTCGAGATTCGCCGAAGCTGCCTCTTGAAAAAGTCGCAATCGTGGGTGCGGCACCGGCACGCGCAAGCTCACCCGGCAAACCGGTCAGCAAGCCGGTTTTACCGGGTCCGTGCCGCAGGTTCTGCAAGGTGCTGATAGGGCAAACCACCACCGGGCGGGAGCGACCGGTACGTCTCGGGTGAGCGCGGTGCAATCTCTTCGCAAACCGCGAGGAAGATCCGTTCGAGTGCGTCAAACTCCGCGGTCACTGCTCGGCGAATACCGGACGACGCGCGCATCGCGGAACCGGCCGAACGCGCGACGCGCGAAACTGCCACTACGATGGCACCTATTGATCGTCATGCACTTTCGGGTGCCGTTGGATGGCGGGTCGGGCGACGAATGGCCCGAGCGAGGTTGTCGTCTTGATCGGTAAGGCTGTCACCAAGTCGGCATAGAATCGGCGTTGGTCCTATATTCTCCGCCGTCCCAGTATCGCCAGCACGACTCGACAAACGCTCATCCGATCGTTGACCGGGTTGCACCGAGTTTCTACAATCGAGCCTTGTACATCGTCCGGTCACGTGGGCCGAACGGTGAGCTTAATTGGTCGTTCATCGCCGCCGTGCGAGCGGATGAGGAAGACGCCCGATGTCTGTCGAAACGTTGGAACCCGAGTCCGCGACCTTGCCGCCGCCGCTCGTCAAGCGGTATCTCGATCACCTGTTTATCGAGTGCGGCCTCGCGGGTGCGACCATCACGGCATATCAATACGACCTTGTGGAGTTTTGGGGCGACCTGGTCGCGATGGACGTCGATCCGCGCGACATATCCATGTACGACGTTCAGCGCCACCTGATCAACTTGAGCAAACGCGGTCTGGCGCTCGCTTCAATCGCCAGGCACATCGCCGCGATCAAGATGTTCCTCAGACATCTATACGCCGAACGGGTGATCCCGCGCGACATTGCCTCGCTGATCGAATCCTCGAGAAAGTGGCAGACCATCCCGGTGACGATTCGCACGGATGAGGTTCGGTCGCTGCTCGAGTCGCCCGACCCCGCTGATGAGTTCTTCTTGCGCGACCGGGCTTTGCTCGAGCTGCTCTACGCGACCGGTCTGCGCGTCAGCGAAATCTCCGAGTTGCCGTGCGACCAGCTCAATCTCGAGCTCGGCTACGTCCGCTGTATGGGCAAGGGCCGCAAAGAGCGCATCGTTCCGGTGGGGTGCTACGCCATCGATGCCGTTACCGAATACGTCGAAGAACTTCGACCACGACTGCTCAACGCTTCCCATTGCACGAGGCTCTTCCTGTCGCGCACGGGACGACCGCTCGACCGTACGAGCATCTGGCGGCTGGTGCGCAAGCACGCCGAAAACGCGGGGATCACCAAGACCGTCTCGCCGCACACCTTGCGCCACTCGTTCGCCACGGACCTCCTCGCCGGCGGCGCGGACCTGCGCATCGTCCAGGAATTGTTGGGCCACGCCGACGTTGTGACAACTCAGATCTACACCCACGTGGATCCCGAACAGCTCAAACGAGTCCACCGCAAGTATCATCCCCGCCAGTAATCGGGGTGGTGTGAGCGGAGGGCGAGCAGTGAAACGGGCCTTACGGCTGCGCCATACGATTCCCGCAATCGGCATCGCCTGCGCCGCCGCGCTCGGCTATGATGACCCGTCGCACGGCGTTTTGCACTTCCAAGGCTGGCGCCGACGACGTCGCCCGACAAAAAAGAAACGTATGCGGTAACAACCCTATGGTGCCTGACCCTGATCGGCTCGATGCCTTTCCCAACCCCCATCCCGCGCGCGACTACGTGATCGAACATCACGTTCACGAATTCACCAGCGTATGCCCCAAGACCGGTAGGCCCGACTTCGCGACCCTGCGGATTTGCTACATCGCCGACGAGTTGTGCGTCGAACTCAAGGGCCTGAAACTCTATCTCGAGGCGTTTCGCAACCGGGGCATCTTCTATGAGGACGTCACTAACGTCATCCTCGACGCCCTCGTGGAGCGGCTCCGCCCCCGTTGGATGGTGGTCGAGTCCACGTGGAGCGTGCGCGGCGGCATCCACACCGTAATCCGAGCGGAGCATGGAGCGCGTAAGAACCATCCAGAGACGAAATAGAGCAGAGTTCCTGATTGTGTAGCGGCCGCCCCCCGTGGCGGACGTGGCGTTTCAGACTGCTAAGGGCGCGCGTAAGATTAAAGTATCCAACTCGCATTGCGAAAGCAGCGAAAACAGGCTCTTTTCGCACGGAAACTGTGGTACTTATTCTTACGCGGCTGCTAACGCCGTTCTCCGACTGCCGCGGGAGACGCCGTGACTGGCTGAACGGTCTGCTACGGTTGCGACGCGCTCCCATCAGGCGGGATAACGCGTGCCGCCGAGTCGCGCATCGCCGCCGCGAGTTCGTCCTCGGGATCGGCGTCGGCAAGCTGCTTGAACAGCGCCAGGGCGGCCTCGGGTCGCGCGCTTCCATAGTGGATAAACCCGAGCAGAAAGCGTGCCCCTCGGTCATCCGGATTGGCCTCGACGTGCTTCTTCAACGCCGCCAGATGCGATTCGTACACGTCCGCGTCCGGGTACATGCTGCGCACGTCCAGGGGCCGATTGATGAGATCCGGCGTGACCGTCAGTGCTCGCCGGACCGCGATGGACGCCACGTCGTACTTGCCGAGCGCGTAATTGGCCAGACCGAAGAAGAGCTTGGCGTGCCCGTCCGTGTCATCTTCGAGCATACCGCGGATGTAGATGCTCCGCGCCTCCTCGAATTGCCCGGACTGAAACGCCCTATGACCAAGCACCGCATCGGGAATGCGTTCGGAGTCCTCGGGCTGCGCCGGACCAGTCGGTGAGGACGGATCCTCGCCCGGTGGGGACGATGCCCCTTCCACGTGCGCGGCACCTTCCACGGAGGGCACCGGAGCATCATCCACGGCACCCGTCGGCGCCGCCGCGCTTCCGGAATCGGGATATTGATCGAGCATCGGGCCGGTCGTAATCGTCGGCTCCGCGATGATCGCGTCGCCGGGCACTACGATGATCCCGCTATCCGGATCGTCGGCAAGCCGGTTGGCCGGCGGCAAGACGCTGCCGCCGCTTGATTCGGGCGCGGCGTAGTCTTCCCCTATCGCCTCCCTATCCGGCGGAGGAGCCGTTTCCTCGATGATCGTTCCGAGATCCGAGGCGCCCGGCGGCGTATCCCCGTAGTGCTCCTCGTAATACACGGTTTCGGGATAGTCGTTCTCGTACACATATACCGGCGGCACGTACGCATCATAGTAATAATCGCCGGCGTAGTCGTACAGGTAACTCGGAGCGCCGTAGCTCAGGCCCAAGTAGTAGTGGTCGTAGTGACGGCCGTAGTAGTGGCTGTAGGGGTAATAGGAGAATCCGTAGTTGTAATATCCGTGGTGACCGTAGCGGCTGCTGTATCCATGATGCCCGCCGTAGGACAAATAGCTCGGATGATGTCCGCCGTAACCGTGGTCGTTCCCGAGCGAGATCGAGACAAACCCGTGGCCCCCGCCGTGCCCACCGTACGACAGATAGCCCGGATGTTGGCCGCCGTGTCCGCGGTTGTTCCCGAGCGAGACGGATACAAACCCGTTGTCCGTAGCGTGCCCGAGCGTGACACCAAATGACGAAGCATGCCTCGGGGACGATTGGTGCCCCGCGTTCGATTGGTGGCCCGTGTTCGATGGTGCACCGCGCGCCGGTAGCTCTTTGCCGGGTGACTGTTTCACCCGTATGGGCGTGCGATAGTTGGCGGGGCCGGAAACACCACCACTCGGGGAGTACACTTTGAAACCGGAGCCGCCGGCGATGCCGGATGACTTCGTGCCGCGTGAGGTCGAACCGCTGTGAGATTGGCTCGACGTCGCTCCGCGACCGGTCGCGGCATTGGGGGACATCGAACCGGCCGGCGGTCGGCTCGCCCGCGTCGCCGGACGAATCGTCGTCGAACGGCCGCGCGGCATATACCGGGAAGTGGTTCCGCCGGATCGGGGCGTTCGCGAGGTCGACGTCGAGGTTCCGCCGGGCCTAACCGTCCCACGCGGCCGCGTGGTGCCTGAACGCGTCACGCCGCCGGGTCGCGCATGGTTTGGCGTCCTCGGTGCGGTCGATGGTCCACGACGAACGGCAGAACGCGAACCATGGGTCGCAGATCGCGATCCGCGTGTGCCCCCGCGCGAAGCCGACGACGAATGGCGCCTCGGTGCCGACGATGAGTGTGCGGATCGCCGGCTGGCGCCGCGACTCGTGCGCCGGACGGAGGAACGGCGGCCGGACGACCTTCGCGCGCCGCCGGACCGTCCGCGCGACGCGCTCCTGCCGGATCGATGGCTTCGAACCGCCGATCTTGACCTACTGCCCGACCTGGACGCGGATGACCTGCCACGCGATGCGGACCGCGCCCCGGAACCACGTGACGCCGAATGTCGGCCCGAGGAGGACGACCCCCGGCGCGCAGGCGGTTTCGCCAACGCGTCGCCAACTGCCATGGAAAAGGCAACGACCGCCACCGTCAGTAGCTTACGCGTGCGTGAGGCGTTCATCATGGCTCCTTTCGTGGGGCTGATTCTTCCCGACCGAGTACATTCTTCAATCGGTCAACTATTCCACTATGTTAAATAATAACACACGGTCCGATAGAATGCAAATGAAACTGCTGTACAAAAATGTACCGGAATTGCGGTGTTACTTACATTTCGCTGCCGGGGTCAACCAGTGTGAACCCACCGCCGGCCATCGAGTTTGATACCATACTCCGCGAGCCTTGCCGCAATTGGTGTCAGAACGTCCGTGATCTGCTCCATCCGATTATCGAGGGACGCCAGCTTCTCATGCACCTCCGCGATCGCGGCCTCCACGCTCCGACGCTCGCCGGCGATTTTCTGAACTTCCTTGCTCCGACGATCGCCCGAACCTCCCGCCCGCCCGCGCGTCCCGCGTCGCGCTCGCCGGCCAACCGGCTTGCCGGCGAGCCGCCGGACCCGTTCAATGAGCAGTTTCTCGCGGGCGACCAGCTCGGCCAATTCGTGTTTGGCCTTCGTTCGCTGGGCGTCCCACTTCATCCACTCCTCCAGCAGCACAAGCGCCGTAAGATCCTGATCGTTGAACCGCACGGCCACGTCGGCGAGGTCCGCGGGCAAACCCGTTGGCCGGGGCAGTTGGCCGGCTTGCTCCTCGAGTCGCCCGATGATTTGATCAATGGCTGTGCCCTCGTCCGGCTCATCCGGATCAAGTCGATCGAGCAGACGGGCGAGCCGATACGACTCGTCGAATCGCCCGTCCCGTATGGCCTCGGTAGCCAAACGAACGAGGGGCGTCTTCAGCGCGTCCCTAAGCGCGATCGCGTCGCGGTACTCAGGCCGGAGACGGAGGATTCCCACGCAGACATTCGCGGACGTTACGTGGTCTCCCGCGTCGTGTGCCTGACGCGCCGCGCCAAGGAGCCCACCATTGGGGTGTCTACGCGGGAGACGCCCAGGGACGCGCGGCACCGCAGCCGCAGCAATCTCAACGTAGCGCCAGGTGAGCAGGTTGAACAGGATCGCACGACTCTGTTCTTTGGTGTATGCGGCGGTCCGGAAGAGGTAGTGACCCGTCGCCGTCGCGAGAAGATCGACCGGAAAGTGAACCGCGGCAACTCGCCCGTCAATCAGGAGGGCAGTGATCTCTACGGCGGTATTCCGCCTTCCGGTACCCACTGCGTCCGGCGGCGACGGCGCATGCATCCACCGGCCAACCGGCTTGCCGGCGGCCAATGAAACCCCACGAAGCACGGGATGATCCGAATCCAGTCGTGCGATCGTACCGCCTGAGCGTTTCGACAGATTCTGGAGAAGCCGCCCCGCGGACACTGAGAATTCCGCCGATCCGCCGGCGCTCTCCATCAACAGAAACCCGCCGCCACGCAGTTGCTCGGCGAGTTCGCCGATGGCCCCGTCGTTCAGTCGCAAGGCCCTCGTGCCGGATAGGTGAATGATGTCGGCGCGATCGGACGAAGCGCCGATGTCAATCAGTGACACACCGGTCGCATTCGAGAAAAGTCGTCCCATACGCTCCCACCGTTGGATCCGCCCGCGCAAGCCCGATTCGGCGATGGTCGCGACCGTCAGATATCCGATTGGGACGGCGCTGGGACCGACGTCCTCGCGGGCGCGAAGTCTCTTGGGAAGTCTCGCGTATTGGGGCGCCGCGTACGCCCTCAAGTTGCCCATGAGGTGAAACATCGCCGGGTGTCTGAGATGAAGATTCTGATGCCACGCACCGGCTATGTCCTTCGGCAGCAGAATGACGCAGGTCCGCAATCCGTCATCCATTCCTTGCACTTCGAACGGCGCCGACCACGCGGGATCGCCGCGACCGTGGACCGAGCTAAACAGCGGATGATCGGGCGCGAGGTGCTCAAAGACCCATCCGCGATCAGCGAAGAGGCGCTCGAAGGTCTCGCGAAACGCCAACGCGAAGCGTGCACTGCTCTTGTCCGCGTGACCGACGATGGTCCCGCCGGCGTCGACGTACTCCCTCAACCGGTGCCGCCCAGCGGCGTTGAGATCGAGCGACGTCGCCCCGCTGATGAGCAGGATCGGTGCGTCGAGAAGGTCGTGCAGGGGAGCGCCGGCGCCGACGATCTGCCATTTATAGATGCGCTCATGCCGCTCGCTGAGCCAACGTGTGAGAAAATGCAAATCGCGATAGTAGTAGTTCCACCGGTGGTCGTGGCCGTACTCGAGTTTGTTGAAAAGGACCGCAGCCCGACCGTACGTCAGGAACAACAGGGCGAACGCGGCATCGGTAGTGTTCCCCGGCTTGGAATCGATCGAGTCGACGCCTGCGCGGTACCAGTCCGTCGAGCCGATGTACTTGCGCCCCCCCGCGACGCCAAGGCGTTCCAGCCCGAAGAGCTGGTATGGCCCTCCGACGAGAATCGCACGTTCGCTCAGCCAAGCCATACCGCGCTGCGCCGCCCGCAGGGTGCGATCAAGCCGCACCCGATGCCGCCCACTCGACGGCACGCCACGCAGCGCGCGGTATCGCGGTTCGCGTTTCGCGAGCAGTTGCGCCAGCGTCACGTACAGCGTGTTGACCCCGGCCGTCGTCATCGTCACCGTCCCGCGCCTGGAATCGGCGTAGGCCCAACTCCCGTCGTCGCGCTGGTGGCTTAGCCAGTGATCGCTTACGCGCTCCCAATACTCTCGTGAAACCTCTCCCGACGCGCCTTCGGCCGACCAGACGCCCAGCACGCCGAATTGCGTGCAGGAATGATCGCCGCCGAGACCGTCGCGATCATAGCCGTAGTAGCCGTCCGGTTTCATGGCCCGCACGAGCCAATCCGTGTCACGCTGGAGCAGACGGCTGAATTCCTGCCGCCGTTTGTGGTCCACATCGCTCATTGCGAGGTGCGCCCAGACCGCGGCGCGCAGGCTGCGGCTGTACGTCCCGGGCAGCGGATGTTCCTCGAGATACGCCACCGCACCTTCGATGACTGGATCGTGCCAAGGCACGCCGGCGGTCAAAAGAGCGAGCGTCACCAGGGCCGTGACGCCTCCGGAGTGGACGCCGCGCCGTTCTCCCATGAAGCTCCCCGCCTCGGGGGCGGACTCGGGTCGTTGGGCGGACTCGAGCTGCTCGACCAACCCCGAGATGATCGAATCGACTTCCGCATCGGTGCGGGGCACCGCGTCGGCAAATACCGCAACCGGTTCGAATCCCGCAAGTATCGACGCAATGCAGAGCCCGCACACGCCAATGCACAATCGACGCGCGAATGGCCGTGGGCGCGATTGCACCGAATAGAAAGTGTAACCGGATTGAGAATGAGGCATGCACATTGCCGAGACTCGATTGTAACGAGTCGCCGGCGGGAGGTGTGCCGCGTGCGGATCGTCCGCCCCTGTTTCCGTCAGCACGCGCGCCACCGGCCGGTAGGCTACCCCGCGAGGCTTCGGGCGGTCTTCAAGACCGCGTCATAATCGGGATGATCCGCAATCTCCGGGACGTATTCCGCGTATCGAATCGTCCCTTTCGCGTCGAGCACGAATACCGCCCGGCACTCGACGCGCAGCTCCGGCACCAACGTGCCGAATGCCCGACCGAAACTTGTGTCCATGTGGTCACTCAGGACACGCATACGCTCCGGGTCGATGCCCTCGGTCCCGCAGAAACGGGCCATACCCGTGGGCAGGTCGCAGCTCACGGTGTAAAAATCGACGTTCGGCAAATTGGCGGCTTCTTCGTTGAAGCGCTTGGTCTGCTGGGCGCAGACCGGCGTATCCAACGACGGAACCACGCTGAGTATCCGCGTCTTGCCGTTGGTTTCGCTGATTTTGAGGGTGTCGACAAGCGTCTTCTTCAGGGTTGCATCCGGGGCAGGGTCACCAGGTTTGAGTTCCGGTCCCTCCAGCGCCAGGGGTTTTCCTTTGAGCGTGCACGATCTGGTCAATTTCGGGCCTCCGTCGAGTCCAATTGTAATTAAACGTCGGCGTTTTCGGCAGGACGCCGTCCGCACTGGCGTTACTCACCTCAAGACGGCGAGGATAGGGCATGCGATAATGCCGGTCAATAACCGCCGGCAAGCCGGTTGGCCGGTGCCGGTATCTCAGGCCGGTACGGATCCGATTCGACACCTTGACGGGACATCTGGCCCCGACGTACCATTGAGTGCGCCCGCACTGCTGGCGAACGAAGTACGGTGCGTGGCGGGTAGAATGGCTCGACCGCCGTCGAACCGCCGGCAAGCCGGTTGGCCGGTGATGTGGACGTGGCTTGTGTTTCGACGACACCGCACTGATCCGACGCGATGTGGCTTGCCCGGTCCCGGCTACCGCATGG
>JADFHG010000124.1 GCA_022567365.1 Planctomycetota bacterium
GGTCGTTGACGGCGGAGATCGATCGAAGGGCGCACCGTCGATCGTGATCGTCGTGGCAAACAACGGGTCCGGGTTGCCATTCTGGGTCACGGTCACGCGAATCTCGGCCGACATGTCGTCAAGCTCCGTCGCCGCATCCGTGGCCCACATAACGATTGCGCCGCTGAAGAATACGGTGCTCTCGATCAACCGCGTGTTGTCGAAGCTGAACGCGATCTCGACGGGAACCTCACCGCCGAACGAGGAGAACAAGAGGCGTCGCGATTCAACCGTCGAACCGGCGACCGAATAGGACAGAGAAGGCGTGTTCGAAAAGCATGCGAGTTCGAGGCCCAATTCCGCGGGATTCGGTCGATCCAAACGGGTCGGGTCGTTGAACGCGCTGACGCTCTCGCCCCTTGCGAGCAGTGCCCCCTCGAGATCCTCGGAGATCAGGATTGCGGATGAGACGATCGGCAACTCCGGCGACTCGGCCCCGAATTCAACTGAATCGGAGCTGTTGGACCCCGGAGCGCCATCGATGAGCGCCTGTACGCTCGACTCGACCCGGGCTTCGACACCGATGATCGCCGCTTCAGCCGTCGTGGCGGTGCCGGCGGCAATCGCCAGTACCAACCATGCGTATCGTGACTTCCCCGGAAACATGTTCGCAATCCCCCACGATGACCAAGGCGGCCTGCTCGTCCGTTGGTCGATCTCCGAGCGAAACCGCCGGGGATCCTAACCACTCGGCGACGTGCCGCTCTGCGATAGGTCGTTTACGGATCCGCACCCCCAAGAAACGCGGCGCCGACACGAACCCACTGTCGCCACCCCGCCGGTCAACCCCCACTTTCCCGCACCGGCGATAATGCAATCATTCTATCGTTTTCCGGGTCCGAAATCCATGATTTCCATGCCGATTCCCCCAGCCCGGCGAAGGATGGGCCGGGGTCGGCCGACGACCGCGTTCCTCACACTTTGGTAATCCCACGAAAGAGCTTTTCCGCGAACGGACCGATCACCGGCAGGGGGCTTCGCAGACCCTTCCATGCGTTCATCGCGCCGATGACGACAAGAACGATGACGGCGATCCAATATGCCGGCGAAATCAACGTAACGACGAATCCCAATCCCACGACCGACAGCGCGGTCGCGAGCACAGGGAACAGGAACCATCCGGCAAGGAGGAGGATGAATAGGAACAGGCCTTGTTTGGCATGGTACAGCGTGTACTCGTTGTCGCGCGTGATGATCGGCAGGATGGAAACGATGCTGATCACGTAGCAGAGCAGCGCGACGGTCCGACATCTTTGAACTTCGGCCGATACCGCCTCCCCGCCGGACCCATCGTCGGAATCCGGTTGACCCTCGGCGTTGGCGCCCTCTGGTTCCACTCCCGATCCACGATCGGCGTCCGCCGTGTTGGAGTCGTCGGCTTCCGGTGGCGTTGCCGGTGGGGCGTCGTCGCCTGAGGTGTCCGGTTTGTCGCTCATGGTCTGCTCCGGATTTGATAGTTGGTTCGAGAGTCCACTCCGTTTGATGCGATCCAGCATTGACCCGCCGAGTCACACCCGCAGCCGGTACAATGATTCGGAATCGGAATGGCGTACCCTGTATCCGAACCGCGCCCGGCCGGCAAGTTGGGCCGGCAAGCCGGCTATGCCGGTGCCAGTGAAGCGGGTTGACCAACCAGCGCGCCGGCCTTGCCAGAGCGAGCACCGTCCTTCCCTCACCGTCGGGGTTCGGATATGAGGCCATCTGTTTGAATCACTTCACCAGGGTAGATAGTAACCGGCCCCGGCGCGTCATGCACCGGGGCCGGGTTTGAGCATTCTTGTTCATGCAATCACTGCTCGTTCCGGGCGGTCGCCCGAAGCGTCAATGTGCCTTACTCCTCGATCGGCTCGAACAGGTACATTTGGCGTGGACTGCGCAGCTCGGTCGCGTTGCCCTCGATGGCGCGTTGCGGCAGCATCGATCCGTCAAGCATCCGGATGTCGTCAAACACATAGATCGCGAAGTTCGCCCTGTCCGCGATATAGCCGATCCCGGTCGAGCTGACCACGACCCCGTCGAACGAAGGCGTCCCTTCTGCCTGCACGGTGAGAGTAGCCGTCGGCGAGACCTCGTCCGAGAGCATCGACGCACCGGAGTAGATGTACACGGAGTCCGTCGAGCTGACCACAAAGAGGTAGTCGTTATCGGATACCGCGAAGTCCTCAATGTGGCCCCATTCCATGCTCGTGATCGTGCGAGCCGGATCGGTCCCGCCCTCGGCCGTGCCCGGGTCGGCGAATACCTGAATACGCGTAAAGTTCACGTTCTCGCCGGACGAATCGGCCACATAAAGATTGCCGTCGATATCGAGGTCCATCGCGCTGTACGACGGCGTGATTGATTTATCCGGATCGTAGGGAGAACGGTCGTTCGGGCCGAAGAACCGATCCGGCGCCAAGTCTCCGTTGAAATCGGGCGATGAGACGTTGTCGTAAACGAGGACTCCGACGGCGGCGTCCGCGTTGCCCACGTATAGCCGGTCGTTGATCGTGTCGTACGCCAGCGCAATCGGGAGGTCGAAGCGGGTGTTGTCGCCCTCGACCGTACGTTCGACGATCGTGTCGCCGGTGACGCTAAACCCATTGTCGTAGGCGTAGATCGCGTCGTTCTGGCTGGTGATTAGCAGGACGCCTTCCCGCGTGATGGCGATCGAACGCGGTTGAAAGATTTGCGTCGGCCCCCCTACCGGCAATGCGGTATTCGGCTCCACGTTACCCGAGATCCCGCCGGGGTTGGCGTAGCTCGTGATGCCGTCGCCGTTGTTCACCACGAACAGGACGGTCGGTTCGGTCTCGATGTTGACCAGGACGGTGTCCGTGCCGGATCCACCGTTGCCGTCATCGACGGTCAGTTCGAATTCCAACGTGTCGTTGACGAGCGGGGCCGTAAACGACGGTGCGGCCGTATCGGCGTCCGCCAGTTCGACGAGCGGGTCGTCGCCGTCGTCGATTTGAACCCATGCGTACGTAAGTGCGTCGTCGTCCGCATCGCTGCTGCCCGAGCCGTCGAGTGTCACGAGGTCGCCGCCGTCCACGTTCTGGTCCACCCCGGCGTCGGCGGTGGGCGCGTTGTTGTCGTCGCCGCCGACGTTATCGTTCACCACGCCGCCGGCGTTATCGTTTGCGTTGTCGCCACCGCCGCTCGGGCATCCTGTGAGCACGAGCGCTAACGCGGCAAACGCCACGACACTGCACCAACTAATTCCCATACGCTTGAACATCGAAACATCTCCGTTGATTGAAACTCGTGTGACGCACGCCGCTACAATCGGTGCGTTCCGGTTGTCACCCGGACTTCCTCTTTAGCGGACCACCCAGCCCATGCAGCGAGCCCGCGCGTTCAGCCCGGTTGCCACGCGCAACCTTTGTGTGTGAATTGTGACCAACGACCGAACCGCGCTGGGCGGGAGTATAACCATGGAGCCGCGATGTGCCAGTCGAGGTTGGAATGGAAATGTGCCATCTCAGGGAGGCGATTGCAGCGCCGCGCGAGCTGCGCTGCAATTCCGTGACACACCTGTATCGTTTTCGGTCGGTCGAGGCCCGCGTTTACGGTTCTCGAGAACTTCTGCACACCGCGGTTCGCATGTCCAAACGCGATCGATTTCGGCGACCAGTTCGTTAGCACGGTAGCCCGGCGCGGCGGCGGATCAACGGGCGATGCGAGTGGTCTGAACCGCGGGCGCCGCGCAGACCGCGAACGCGGGACTATCCTCGCGCGGACGGAAAACACCCATTCCGCACACCGCGCGTGACAGTGGTTCAACGGCATCACACCGCACCAGCACGACCACGCAGCCCCCAAATCCTCCACCGGTCATTCGGGCGCCGTACACGCCGTCCACGCCGAGGCAGGTCTCCACGACCGCATCGAGTTCGGCACAGGAGACTTCAAACGCATCGCGCAATGATTCGTGAGAGGCGATCATCAGTCTTCCGAAACCGACCGCGTCGGATTGCTCCAGACATCGAACCGCATGAAGGACTCTGGCGTTCTCAGTGACAACATGAGACACACGGCGGCCAAGTGTATCGTTCAGATGGCCGGACAGGGCGACGAACCCCGCCGGATCCAGGTCGCGCAGGCTGGTGACGTCCGGATTCGCCTGGCGCAGCGCGTGAAGCGCGCGCGAGCAGTCCCTGCGACGTGCCGCGTACTCGGCCCCCGCGATTGAATGGGTCACGCCGGTGTTGACCACCACGATCGTCGCGTCCCCCAGATCGAGCGGAATCGCCCGGACGTTTTCGGACGCGCAGTCGATGAAGAGCGCGTCTCCCGCCGTCGCCGACGTACAGCAAAGCTGGTCCATGATCCCGCACGCCGATCCCGCGAATTCGTTTTCGGCTTGACGGCAGAGGTCGGCCATTCGCGCCGGTTCAATTGGCGTCTCGGAGACGGCGGAAAGTGCCGCCGCGATTCCGACCTCGAGCGCGGCTGAGCTTGCAAGCCCGGCGGCTACCGGCAGATCGCCGCCGATCCAGAGATCGACGCCTTGCAGCGGAATCCCCTCGCGCAATAGCACGGCGAACACACCGACGACGTACGATCGCCATCCTCGTGTGACGACGGTTTCAGCTTCGGCGAGGGTGAAGTGGACGGACTCCCCGAACGCGACGGAATGCACTCGGGCGACTGCGCCTTCGGCGCGACGCACCGCGACGAGAATCGACCGGTCGATCGCGATCGGCAGGACCAATCCACCGGTGTAGTCCGTATGGTCGCCGATCAGGTTTACCCGACCCGGTGCCCGCACGAGAAACTCGGGCCTTTCGCCGTAGTGAATCTCGAAGGCCTCCACCGCGTCGTCGGTTTTCATGGCCGGCTCGGTTCGACGCGTCGGAACCTGTCGCCCGGCGCGACGTGCCGACCGTTCACGAAATCTTGCCATGAGATAGTCCGCCCGGACGACGGTTTGATTTCGAGGATTCGAACGAATCCGTCGGCGGCGGCTACGAACAACCGTTCGTCGAGGACACCGGGCTCGATGATCGCCGCAGCGGGACCGGCGGAATCACTCCGCCCATCCTCGCCCTTCTCGCACGCGATTGCCCGGAGGAGGAGCACGTCCTCGAAACGCCCGTCACTCGCTTCGAACCGGGCTCTCGCCCCCGGCCAGGGGGTCATTCCGAGGATCCGATTCGCGACCGCAACCGCCGGTCGATCGAAGTCCACGTGGCCGTCGGCCTTTTGGAGCTTCGGGGCTCTCGTCGCGTCGGTTTCCACCTGCGGGGTTCCCAGCGGGTGAGGCTCGCCCGACCCGCGCGACCATTGCCGTTCACACGACTCGAGCGCGGACCGGACCGCGTCAACGCCGAGATCGGCCAACCGGTCGTGCAGCTCGGCCGCAGTTTCCCGCGGCCGGATAACCGTTTCACGAACCGTGAGGATCGGCCCGGCGTCCATCCGCTCGACCAACCGAAACACGGTAACGCCGGTTCGCTCCTCTCCACGGACGATCGCCCAGTTGATCGGTGCGGCGCCGCGGAATTTCGGCAATAGGGAAGCGTGGAGGTTGATGCATCCGCCGCCGAAAAGACTGAGCAGTGCTTGTCCGAGCTTTTGCCCGAACGCGATCGTCAGGCCTAGCTGGGCATCGCACTCGGCGAGTTGACGTAGGCAATCGGGTGTGTTGACGTCCTCCGGCTCGAGTACCGCAAGCCCGAGCTCGTCCGCGACGGCTCGAACGGGCGTGCGCGTCGTGCGGCGGCCTCGGCCCGCCGGGCGAGCCGGCTGAGTGACGATTGCCGCGATCTCGTGCTCGGTTGTGGCAAGCCATTGGAGGGTCGGCAGGGCAAAGTGGCCGGATGCCAGAAAAACAATCCGCATCGGCATCCACCTCCTTTATCCGGCGCCGGCGGCGTCGGCCCTGAGTTGCTTGAGCACACGTCGATTGGCGATCTCATCGGCCGTGGACATATTGTCAATGATGAGTCGGCCGTCGAGATGGTCGTTTTCATGTTGCCAGACGCGGGCGAGGAGGTTGGTGGCGGATCGACGATGTCGGTTGCCCTCCACGTCCTGCATTTCCGCAACCGCATGCGCCGCCCGCCTCATCGAGACATTGACTTGCGGTAGCGACAGGCACCCTTCCTCGTGAACCTCTGCCCCCGACAACTCGACGAAAGACGGATTGATGCAGATGCAATCGTCGCCTTCCTCGCCGGTCACGTTGCACACGAACATCCGTATCGGGATGCCGACTTGCGGGGCGGCCAGACCGACGCCGTTCTGCCCCTTCATCAGCTCGAGCAACCGCGCGGCGAGGCGTTCGAGCGCGGGTTCGAACCGCTCCACCGGCGCGCAGATCTTTTTGAGCATGGGGTGGGGATATCGGACGATCGTCAGATTGCCCAAGTCATACGCGGCGATATCGCCGGTTTCCGCAGGCATCACCCGAAACGACCTCCTAATGACACATCTCGCGTGCCGCTTGACACGGATACCCGCGCCGATACTATTGCTTGGCTAGCGAAAGTAAAGGGTGGGGCAGCACGCTACGGCGCGCCCGCGCCGGACGAATCGAGCCCGGGGCCGAGTCCGTACTCCAGGCGCGGGCGGCAAGGCATACGGGTACGACGGGTTCTCATTCGCCCGGCGGGTTCGTGGTGCATGGCAACACAACGGCCTCTCGATCTACATGGCAAAACGCAACACCGGAGACGACGACGGCAAGCCCCTCGGGCCGATCGAGGTTTCGGACGCGGATCGGGAAAAAGCCGGCAAGTGGTTCGAACGCGCGCGTGACCTCGGGGAAAAGCGCAGCTACGACTACGCCATCGAATACTACGTCAACGGGTTGGAATTCTGGCCCGAAGCCGTTGAGGAGGCCTGCAAACCGTTGCACGGGTGTGCGGTCGCCCGCAAGCACGGCGGCGGCGGCAAGCCTGGTCTCAAGGATACGATGAAGTATTCGATGAGCCATAAGGATCCGCGGCGGGCGCTGCTCAACGCGCTCTGGCTCTTCGGGCACGATCCCGACAATCCCGGTTTCCAGGAGGGTGCGCTCAAGGCCGCCTGCAGACTTCGTGCGCCCGAAATGGCGATATGGGTCGGCGGCGTGTTGCTTCGAACCTTTGAGGCCGCCCCGAAGACGAGCGCGAAGACTTTCCAATCCGTAGCCGGTCAGGTCGAGGCCCTCGGGGATCAGGCTGCGGAATGGGGTGGGACCGCTACGGCGATTGCCGCTTTTCAAATGGGAATGGATTTCCTGAGTCTGTTGCGTCGGCGCGTTCCGAAGGATCGCAACGCAGACGTCACACTGCGGAATCTCGCGACGAAACTGACCATCCACAAGGGACGGTATCAGGACAGCGAGTCGTTCCGCGAGAGCATGATCGACGCCGAGGATCAGGCGGAACTTCACGACCGGGACCGATCCGTCCAGAGCGACCGGCGGCTGACGGAACTCCAGGAAAACGCTCGAATCGAGTTCGAGGAGGATCCCGATTCGGTCAACAAGGTCAACAAATACGTCGACCTGCTGTGCCGCGCGGAGCATGAGAGCGACGAAATGCGTGCGATCGGTGTGTTGGTGCAGGAGTACAAGAGGACGACCAGCTACCGCTACAAACAGCGCGCCGACGACATCCGAATGAAACAGCTCAACCGCAAGCGCCGCGTGCTCGAGAAGGCCGGCAAACGGGATGAGCTGAAGGAGCATCGGCGGATTCAACTGAGGTATGAACTGACGCTCTATAAGGAGCGGTGTGAACGCTACCCGACGGACTTGCGCGTCAAGTTCGACTACGCCACGCGGCTGTTCGTCGCGGGGCGCTCGGACGACGCCATTCCGATGCTTCAGGCGGCCCGTTCCGACCCGAAAAACCGTTCGGATGCCGGGCAGTATATCGGGCGCTGCTTCCTAAAGAAGGGGTTCTTCGAGGAAGCGATTGCGGCGTTCAAGGACGCGATCGCGGACCACGAGTTCGACGATGACGAATTGGCGCTCAAGATTCGGTATTGGCTGGCGCGGACTTACGAACAGGGAAAAAGGATCGACGACGCCCGAAAAATGTTTGGAGAAGTGCTCCAGAGGGACTACAACTACCGCGACGTTCGTGCTAGGATGGAGAAACTGGCGCGCAGTAACGGCTAGGCGCCCGCTCAATAAGTCTATCGGACAGGACTTTCCAGTCGGTCAAACGCCGCTGGTGGCCCGAAAACGACCGACGGGAAAGTCGGTCCCACAAAGTATTCTGTTTTTCAACGGGCTGCTGGGCGCCTGGATCCGAACAAACGAGAACGAGGGAGAATCGACTGTGGCGAATTCGAATTCAGCCAGCAAACGTGTCCGTCAAAACGAGCGAAACCGGGTACTCAACCGAGCACGCAAGTCGCGCGTCAAATCCGAGACCCGCAAATTCCTCGAGGCCGTTGCGGGTGGCGACGCCCAGGTCGCGAAGGAACAGTACATCCGAGTCACGAAGGTACTGGACCAGACCGCGGCGAAGGGGACGCTACACAAGAACACCGTTGCCCGCAGGAAGTCGCGGCTCGCGCGTCGCCTCAATGCGGTCCTGGCGGCTGGCGCGGCGTAGCGCGCGCCTCGACGACCCCCGGGATTGTCGGTCACGTGCTTAATTGCGGGCGCCTCCGGAAGGCGCCTTTTTTAATGCGCTCCGCGAATGGGCTTCCGCATGAACCCTCCGTCCGATCGGCGGTACGTGTCTCGCGGTGGTGAGAAGCTCGCCGCCGCACTCGACCACTTCGGAATCGATGTCGGCGGGCGCACCTGCGCCGACCTCGGCAGCCACATCGGGGGATTCGTCGATTGCCTGCTTCGGCGCGGTGCGACGCGCGTCTACTCGGTGGA
>JADFHG010000125.1 GCA_022567365.1 Planctomycetota bacterium
TAGCCGTGGGGGACCGGCAAGCCGGCTGGTCGGCGAATCGGCGGACCATTCGTGTCCCCCACCTCTGAAGAGGCGGGCCACGCATCAGGACTACCCCTCGAATCATCCATGACAAAGCACTAGTGCTCGACGGAGCGGACTTCCAGAATCTTCTTGCGGACAGTCTGGGCCGCCTCCTTGACTTCCTGCATGGCTTTGCGAACACGCGTCCCAGCGGCCTTGTTTCCGCCCGCTGCCTTGGCTACGTCATCCGAAGCCGACTCGACCATTTCCCTGAGCGTCTCATATTCCTGCATGATTGACCATTGCTCCACTGTGAGGGACTTGCAACAACCCGTGGTGCTACGAATACCGCAACGTGGGCCGGAGTCTAACAAAGCCGCGACGGGCTGGCAAAGGAAAATGGAGGTGGAAAAAGCGGTTTTTGGGGTCGAGAAGCGGGTTTCCGAGGCGAACGGACCCGGCGGTCAATCGCAGCGAGGGACCGCGTGGTTGCGGCGTCAGCCATAAACTATTGTTGGACAGTAGATTGCGTTCGTTTTTCCGATCGCCGCGTCCACGCCACAGGTGCACCGGGCTCGGTCTTGCTGGAACGAAGAAAACTCAGGGCGCCGGCGGCGTGACGGTGATGGCAGCGAACATTCCGTCGGTTCCGGCGAGGGTGGGGGTTTTCGTGGAGCGTAACGTCGTACACATCCGATATTCGCCTCGGCTGCGCAAGGAGGTCGCGCGGCAAAATGCGACAAGAAACTGGGGGCATGGAATGCACGCCAGCGCCTTTAGGCATGGATGCCTTATAATCGTCACCGCGATCGTCCTCGGTGCGACCGTGGTGGCTGCGGACGACGCGATTCGCGTTCAGACCCGCGTATTCGACATTGACTACTCGGTCAATACGGAAGCGCTACCGCTGGAATCCGTCCAGCTCTGGTATACGCTCGATCGCGGTCAATCCTGGCATCTCTACGGTTACGACGACGACCGCGTCTCTCCGATGTCGTTCAGCGCGCCGAATGAGGGGCTATACGGGTTCGTCGTCGTCGCGACCAATCCAACGGGGCCGTCAAGCTCGCCGCCCACACGCTCGATGCGCCCGCACCTATGGGTATTCGTCGACTTCACTCCGCCCATCGTCCAGATCCACCGCCCGACGGTGACCGAGGTCGCCGGTGTCCGCGTCGTGCAGCTCCGCTGGACGGCGGTGGACGGCAATCTCGGTGCGCGCCCCGTGGAGTTGAGGTATCGTCGGTTGCCGGAGACGGAGTGGCACGAGGTCGCGCCCGACATGATGGCGAACACGGGTCGATTTGATTGGCGCATTCCCGCAGCGGTTAGCGGACCCGTCGTATTTCAGGTGATCGTGACCGACAAGGGGCTGCACCGGTCGGTCGGCGAAACGGCACCGGTCGAGGTGCCCGGTCAATCGTCACGGGACGACAGGCCGTCAGACGAGGGGCTCATGCCGCCCGGCACGCTGCGGCAGGGGGTGTCCGAATCGACGTCGGCGAAGGCCGCGGCGGACCGTCTGTTTCAAGAGGCCCTGGCGGACATGGCCAGGGGCAACGCCCGGGCCGGCATCGCCCGCCTACGCGAGGTCGTCAGTCTTGATCCGTCGCGCGTCGATGCCTTTACGCAGATGGGCCGAATGCTCTACGGCGAGAAGGACTTTGCGAGCGCTTTGGGTTCCTTTGAATTGGCCCTGGGGTTGGAGCCGACGCTGCGAGAGGCGCTGCGCGGCGCCGCCATGATCGACCGGCGATTCAAACGGCACGCATCCGCCGAGGCGCGGCTTCAAAAAATAATTCGAGGGGATCCCAACGACGCTCAGACCTACTTGGACCTGGGTGACGTTTCCGTGTTTCGGGGGGACGTGCTCAAGGCGCGCGAGTACTATACGATGGCCGCAACGGTTCTACCGGAGGCCGGCGAGATCGTCGCCGATGCCCGCCAACGCTTGAGCCTGCTGGATCTCGCGAGCCAAAGAACCAAAGCGCCGAACGAGTAATCGAGTGCATCAAGGACCGCAAAACCAACACTTGGTAACGGCCGTCATCGGCGCGGATCGGTTTATCCGTCGCGAGGCGGTCGAGGCGGTTCTGCGCGCGCTCTCGTCCGACGATGACGACGGCGCGACGACTCGCGTTGACGGGGCGGACGCGGTCCTTGCGGACGTGCTGGACGAGCTTCGGACGCCGTCGCTTTTAGGTGATCGGCGGATCGTCGTCGTGGATGAGGCCGACCCGTTCGTATCCGAGCACCGGTCGGTACTCGAGCGGTATTGCACCGCACCCTGCGGTACCGGTCGGTTGGTGCTCTCGTGTCAATCCATGGCGACGAACACGAAGATCCATCGGATCATCTCCAAAAGCGGCGCGGTCGTTGTGTGCGATGCACCGAAACGACGCGCCGTCACCGCTTGGATATTGGACCGCGTAAGGAAGCGGCATGGCAAACGCATGGACGCTTCGGCGGCGGCATTGCTGCGCGAGCACATCGGTGACGAACTCGGCATTCTCGCGAGCGAACTCGAGAAACTCACGTCGTACGTCGGCTCGCGCGGAGAGATCACGGTAAGCGACGTCGATCTGCTCGTGGGGCACAGTCGCCAGGAGAAGGTGTTCGGCGTGATCGACGCGATTTTCTCGGGCGACGTTTCTACGGCGCTGGCGCAATGGGAGCAGGTGATGGCGACGGACCGGGCGGCTCCGGGTCGCGCGGTCGGGGGTCTTGCATGGGGCGTGCGCGCACTTTTGGACGCGTATCGCGATTGGCAGAAGGGTCTTCCTTTGACCCCGCACACCAAGAAACTGTGGACGGACGCCCAAACGCTCACCCAGCGACTCAAACGCACGACGGTAAAGCGGCTCGAGTCCGCTTTGAGCGATCTGCTCGAGGTCGATCTCGCCGTCAAGACCGGGCTGAGCACGGTCGAGTCGGCCGTGGAGAAGTTCATCGTCACCCACACGCACGTGCGGCAGCGCGCGACGGCGTAGAATTCATTTGGAAGAGAACATGATGCCGATTCGCAAGGAGGCGATGGTCGTCGGAGCGGCGTGTCTGCTTACCGCAGGCGCGGGGTTCGGTTGTGTCTCGCCTAGCGCGAAACGTCCGACGCTCCAGCCCACCATGCAGCAAAGATCATATCCTCGAGCACCACAGGAGCCGGCGCCGGCGGTCCCGGATGATCGTTTTCGCGGACAGCCCTCGGTTGATCTGTCGGAAATCGAGGAGTTTCTGCGGCGTACGGATCAATACGCGGAAGCGCTTGCCGAGAATGTTCCAACGACCCCGAATGCGGTTCCCACGCACGATTCGCAGCCTCCGGTGCGGGACGAAGAGCGTGTCGCGGCCGGGTCTCCGATCGAATCGCGAGAGGATTCTCGAGCACCGCCGACGGTTCAAGTCACCAGCGCTGCCAATGCCCAAATGTCGCTGACGGATGGGGAACCCACGGAGGAGATCGCGCCGGCGCTACCGGTGATCGAGTCGGTGTCGGTGCGTTCGGCCATACAGCCGTCGCCGGTGGAGGGCGACCCGGTGAAGACCAGCACGACGAATGAACCGCTCGACACCGCCGTTGACGACTCCGGGATGACGCCCGACGACATCATTGACTACCTCACGGAGCAGGCCGTGGCCAAGGGCGACTTCGATTCGCAGTGGCGTCTGCGCCTCACGCTGCTCGCCATGGCCCGCGATTCCGACGCCGCCGACATATCCGACGAATTGCCTTTTCAGACGCGGCGTGTGATGGCGGCGCTGGTCGATGCCGTCGTGGCCGCGCGTCGGGCCGCGCGCGAGCCGTACATGATCGAGAAGGACATGATCGATCGCGTCGATGATCTGAGGCTCGTGCTTTCGGAATTGGCCGCCCCCATGATTCCAACCGTTTCGCTTTGCCGGCGCGTGACGACTTTCGGTGTATACGAGCCGATGAAACCGGATGCGTTTCTGGCCGGCCACACGACGCACACCATCGTCTACTGCGAGATCGAGAACTTCAAGTCCGAGGCGACCGACGACGGATCGTATCGAACGGTTCTGGCTTCGCGGCTCGAGGTGTTCAGCGCGGCCGGGCAATCGATGTGGGTCCGCGAGGAGCCGGAGGTCGAAGACGTCTGCCGGCGACGCCGCGCGGACTTCTTCCTTGCCCAACGGGTTTCATTTCCGCCGACGCTCCCGGCCGGAGATTACGTGCTCAAGGTCACGATCACCGACAAACTCTCCGGGTTGGTGGGAGGGGCGGATTGCCTCTTTACCGTGCAAGCACCGATATCCGTCGCCGGCGCGGGGTAGCAGCCCGTCGAAGGACCCGACGGCGGTGTCGTTGACCCACATTGTCGGGTATTCAACGGACGTCACGGGGGGCGGCCGCTACTTTTTCAGCAGGCTGCCAGTGGTTCGTCCGTCTTCGTTACACGAGTGGGGCATGGCGCCATTGGGAAGGTGAACCTCCTGGTGATCTGTCTGCCGTGTAGCGATTCACGGGAGCGGTTCGGCGCCGGCAAGCCGGTTGTACCGGGCCTCGCCCTGATACCATCCCCGATGCCGGTCGTAGCCCAGCCGGGGAGCCCGCGGGACTCGGCGAGGCTTGGCCGTGAGACACTCGGCGCCCGGGGTTGTGAGTAAACTCGGCGCGGTCCGCCTTCCAGGCGTATTGGCCGCGTAACCTGTCGTACACCCTGAGACACCGGGATCCCGGTGATCCTGCGACGGCCGCAACCGCGTTCGCCCCTTTGGGGTATACTTGCTGAGATGGGTGTGGCATGACAAGACCAAACTTCCGGATCTGCGTTGTATTCACGGTGATCGTCGTATGCCCGGGCGCGTCGCGCGCGGCTGCGTCCGGGACCGACAAGAGCGTCCAGGCCGTCGTTTCCGCGCTGCCGGTTTCCGTCAAACAAGCGGGCAAGGTCCGGGTCATGTACCTGGAGGAGACGCTTCAATACTGGGAAACGCGACGACTGTTCGCTCGCGTCGCGGCGGATGCGATCGAGCATGGGCATTCGGCTGCCGTGCTCTTTCAGCGTTTTCTCGGAAATCCACTGCAAACCGTCTCTCTTGCGTGTCGAGTCGGGGCGGTCATCGATGCGGATTGGTCGGTGACCTCGCCCTATCGCGTTCGCGAACGACCGGCCGAGCGGGTCGCGTATGTCGTTCTCGAACGGCGCTCGCCTCCAACGCTGCTCGTGGTGCGGCGAATCATGGAATGGGTGGATGCACACGGCTATGAGGCCGTGGGGCCGGTAACAGAACTGTTGATTCCGGGCGAGCGCGGCAAGCGTGGTGCGGCGCGACAGTGGCGCCGAGAGATTCAGGTCGCGGTTCGCCTGGTCGAGACGCCCTCGCGTTCATTCGTTGAGCGACAGAATGCTCCTGCCGAAGCGATCGCGCCCGGCGAGGGGCGATCCCACGATACGCGAATCGCGGATGCCCTGGACTCGCCGGTTGAAGGAGCGACCGGCCGCCAGCAAGCTGACCTCGTGCGCGTCCCGGCGAACAACGGCAAGGCGACCAAACCTGCGGTACCCGCGGATAACGCTACGCCCGTCTTGGGCACTGGTTCCCCAAGTGCGAACACGAAACACGCTCCGGACGTTGCCGAACGAGGCAATCCGACCGAAAAGTCCTCCGCTGACGGCCCGGCGACGACTACGCCGACCGCAGCCGCAGCGCCCACGGCGGGGAAGGAATCGGGGTCATCGCCGATCAACGTGCTACTGGATGACACTGTCGGGAATTCGGCGGAGTCGGCCGATGACGCGGGCGCTATCGAGCAAGAGTCGCTCAATCAGCCGGATCAACCGGCGAGCGGCGAGCAGACTACGATGGTGAAGGGCGAACGGCCCGGGAATCGCGCGCCGGCAAATACAAGCGAGGTGCCGGTTTCCGCCGATCAGTCGAACGACGGCCCCAAGTCTGCCGTCATCGACCCCGTGGAGGTGGGGGCCGCGACTACGACCGGCAGCGACACCCGCGCCAAGAGCGGCGGCGACACTAACACCGGCACCGACACTGCTATCGCGGGTGCGGACGACGAACATCGCGAAAGCGCCATAGTTTCTTCCGACGCGGCGGATCCGCCCGAGGCGACCGGGGTGGGAAATCGTTCCGTCGATCCGGTGTCCGACGTATCGTTTGAAACGCTGATCCAAGAACAGCGATACGAAGACGCGGCGATCCGGTTGCTGCCGGAGGACCAATTGCTCGGGGAAAACCGGATCTGGATCGGTCAGGTGGCCTTCCGCATCAAGGCCCTCGGCAAAGGCGCCGCCCGCAAGTTCGGCGCGGAGGCCACGCCGGTCGTGCAGATGGCCGAGGCCGTGTCGATGCGACACAAACTGGTGACCGGCGCCGCGTATCGCGACGCCCTGGCAAACGCGATCGTCCGCGTGGATCTTCACTCCGGCGGCGCGGCCGCCGAGCGCAGGGCCATTACGAGGGATCTGGATCGTCTGATGCGAAAGATCGCGCTGCGAACCGTCGGCGCGCCCGAGACGCTGGATGAACTATCAGCGATTCTCCTGCGCATGGAGCGCATCTTGCACCCACCAGGATGATCGCGCCGCGAGGGCAGCCGCGGCAGTATGATTGTCGGCGTCGCCCAGCCGCACAAGCGGATCGCGTTTGGCCGAGGTTTCGTCGCGGGGGTGGGATGTTGATCGCTTCGTTGATTCACATTCCCCCGCCGGCGCGGACGCGAACGCCGACGGGGACGACCGATGTTCGACGTAACCGGCCTCGATCGCGAACTGACTCGAGGATACGAGACAGATATGGAAGTGTCGTCTGGCACAGCAAACAGACAGTGGGGCTTGAACCCTTGCGGAAATCGGCGATAGCGCGTATCATGAACCTGGGTGCATCAGTGCCGAGTGTTTGTCAACGCCGTATTCGAGACGTTGGTTTTTCGTGCCGGTTGGTTTTTCTTGCCCCGTGGTTTTCTTGAGGTAGTCTTATCATTGAGCGGAGGGGGCCATCGGCGCGGGTGGTTCGCGGTGGAGCACATTCAAGAAAATGCCCAATGACACGAAGACATCGTCGCCCCCCGCGGTCGCGCGGAGCTTGGGGGACTTCCTCGAGTTCGAGAAGCCGCTCCAACGGCTTCAACACGACGTGGACGAGCTCGAGCGCGAGCAGCGCGAGATGGGCCGCGACTTGGTCGGCGAGATCAAACAACAGCGGAGTCGCCTCCGAACGCGCATGCGGCGGCTCTACGGCAGTCTTACGCCTTGGGAAACCGTGCTCGTCGCAAGGCACCCCCGGCGGGCCCTTACCCCCGATTACATCCGACTGATCTTCACGGACTTCTGCGAGCTGCATGGCGATCGGACGTTCGGCGACGACAAGGCCCTGATGACCGGGTTCGCTCGAATCGGGGGCCACCGCGTCATGCTCATCGGCCACAACAAGGGAAAGGATATCAAGGAGCGCGTGGCGTGCAATTTCGGTTGCGCCCACCCCGAGGGATATCGAAAGTCCTTGCGCGCCATGCGCTTAGCGGAGAAGTACGGTCTTCCCGTGGTGTGCCTCATTGATACGCAGGGCGCGTATCCGGGCATCGGTTCGGAAGAGCGGGGTATCTCACATGCGATCGCCACCAACCTGATGGAAATGTCGCGGTTGCGCACGCCGATCATTTGCGTTGTCATTGGAGAGGGCGGCAGCGGCGGCGCGTTGGGAATCGGCGTTGGTGATCGCGTGGCCATGTTCCAGCACTCGTTCTATTCGGTGATTTCCCCCGAGGGTTGTGCGGCGATCCTCTGGAAGACGGCGGAGCGTCGCAAGCACGCAGCCGAGGCCCTCAAGCTCACCGCCCAGGAGCTCCACAAGCTCGGGATCATCGATCACATTCTCCCGGAACCGCTCGGAGGCGTTCATCGCGATATCGAGGCGGCTGCCGCTACATTGGAAAAATACGTCACCATGTCGTTGCGAGAGTTGGGGCGGCGCACGATTGATACCGTGCTTCGCGCGAGGTCCGCGCGGATTCGCGGTCTCGGGAGTTTTTTCATTGATCCGGAGGAACCGCGTACACGGGGTAAGACGCCTCGTGCCCGGCGTCCGAGTGCATCGCGCGTGGCCCGGATCTCCGGGCGGTTTTCGTCGGTGGGAATCTCGGCGAATCTTAGTTGATCGTGCTGGACGTGCGTCTTCAACGGCGGTGATTCTCTACGGTCCGTCAGCATGACCATCGTCCGACCGGGTGGCCCGCCTCCTTTGGAGGTGGGGGATACGATGATCGTCGCGGACGGGGCCACAAGTCCTATAGCGTGCGCAGGGAGGGGGGCGGATGGGCTGCCAAACCGGGCGTACGTCATTTTCTCCGCCATGTCCGAAGGACCTGGGCCACCAGCCGAAATCACGCGTATCGCGCATACGCCCGGCTTCGTCGGCCCTTCAACCCGCAGCCCCTTGAACGACACACATCCGCATCAGCCGTATCGTGTTCAGACCATCGGACGGTCGGTGCGTGGAGTGGCAATCCACGCGTACGTGAGCACGCGGCGCCACCGATCGGCGCCGCTTGTGGTGTTCGGTGGGTTTCACGGCGACGAACCCAAGGGCGTCGATGCCGCGCACCGGCTCATTGAAGCGCTCGCCGATCGCGACACGTTCGGCTCGCACGAGGCATGGGTCGTCGTGCCGGTGGTGAATCCCGATGGCTATGAGGACCGCCGCCGCAAGAACGCCAACGGGATCGACATCAACCGCAACTTCCCCACCGAGAACTGGCAAAGGGCAACTCGCCGGAATAGCCGGATGTACGGTGGGGTCGCGCCGGCAAGCGAGCCGGAGACGCGGGCGGTGATCGAGGCGATCGAATATTTCAAGCCGCGC
>JADFHG010000126.1 GCA_022567365.1 Planctomycetota bacterium
GATGTCTCCGCATTCCGTGACAATCCAATCGCGATACCGCTCGGCTGCTGACTCGGCGAGCGCCTCGCGATCCGGTCCCGGCGACGGCGGCGACAGGTAACCGAGCTTATGCAGAGCGCCTCCGCATTCGCGGTCCGCCTGAATGACCTCCTGAGCTACGGTCTCGGCCAACGGCGTGCCGTCGGCGTGAATCAGTGCGAAGTGCGTTCGCTGCTTGCCCTGCGAATAGAACACGGCCCACAGGTAACCCAACTCATGCCCCAGCAATTCCGCCCCGTCGGGTGCGGCGTCCTTCAACCCGGCATGCTCGACGCAACGACCGGCACGCTCGACCGCTTCCGTTCGGCTGATCAGGATACGGATACGGATCAGTTCCTCGATCACCTGCACGCCGTCCAGCAAAATGATGCGTTTCTGCTCGCCGGTTTCCTCTTCCTGATCTAACCCGGGCTCCGTAAAACCACCAAGTGATACGAAATAGCCGGAAACGGGAGTTTGGTTGGCCTTGCCGCGTTCACGGGTGACGACGCCCAGGAACTTGTTTAGGTCCGCGCCGCCCATCTTCGTGGCGTGGGCCTTGCATTCGGCGACCAGCCGCCTTGGTTCAAGGCGGTGCGTGCCCTGAATGTCGATCTCGCGGCCGGACTTGTGGACGTCGAATCGCAGGTTGTCATAGCCCAGAGCAAAGAACAGGTCGCCGACCAACCGCGTGAACAGATCGCCGCGGGCGTTGTTCGTCGAGGCAAGCAGTCGCAGTCTTGTGGGAGTTTTCATCGACGCGCCCATGGGTGCCATACTTCACTTGGACCAGCAGTTCTGAATACACTATTGCCGAGCAAAAGACAAGCGGTCAGGGGTCATTGGTATGGGCTCGCGACCAGAGCGAGCCGCCCGCTCGGGTCGGCGGAAATGTCACGATCGTGCCGAGCGGCGCGGGCGTGTATGCTGTGTACTTGGGCGCCGCCCTTCCGGATTGACAGCCGTCGGCAAGACCCACTGCGCGCGCCTATCGACGCCTTTCGTAAACGAGCGATTTGCCCTCACCCGCCCAATGAGATCATGGGAACGGACTGCACCTTGCCGACTGGTTTCTTGCCGGCGATGGCCGATGTGATTAGTTCCGTCGCCGCGTCCGTGCGGAGGACGCCGTCGTGCCATGCGGAGGCGAGATCGACGGAGCGGTTGTCCAGCAGGCAGGGAAACAGCCGACCCTCGGCGGTCAATCGGATGCGCCGACATCCCGCGCAGAACGGCTCGGAAACCGGGGCGATGATACCGACCACGCCGCGACACGATCCATTCGACGCGGCGTAGCGCTTTGCCGTCTCTCCGGGCACCGCCTCGAGCGGTTCGAGCGTGAACTCTTCGGCCAGCAGGGCGCGAATCTGCGAGGCGGGGACAAACGCGCGACGGTTCAGCTCCGCCACCGGTCCGATGGGCATGGCCTCGAGAAAGCGAATCTCGTGGCCGCGAGCCATCGCCCACCGCGCGAGACCCACCAGCTCGCCGTCGTTCATGCCCTTGAGGACGACGGTGTTGATCTTCGGCGGGTCGAAGCCCACGAAGATCGCCGAGCGCAGTCCGTCGAGAACCGCGTCGATGTGGCCTCGGGTAATCGCGTGGTATCGTGCGGGATCGAGCGAATCGAGCGAGACGTTGAGGCGATCCAACCCGGCGCGCTTGAGCTCGATACCGTTTTGGTAGAGCAGCCGACCGTTCGTGGTCATGGCGATCCGTATGCCGGGCATCCGCCGGCGGATGGACGCCACGAGGGAAACGGTGCCGCGATAGATCAACGGTTCGCCGCCGGTTATTCGAACCTGCGATAGCCCATATCGCTCGTGTAGGAAGGCGACGAACTCGACGCGTTGTTCGTCGGTCAGCGTGAACGGTTTGGGCGCGTCGTGCTTCGCGCCGGCGAGTCGTAGCTTGTGGTTGCCGTTGGTCCGTTGCCCGTTGCCATCGGCACTCGTCGCGGACTCGGGCTCGCAATAGACGCAGCGCAGATCACACTTCGACGTGACGGATAGGCGAAGATGATCGATGCGCCGTCCGCAACCGTCGATCAAGGCGGTGTGAGGGTCTTTCTGCGTCTTGGTCAAGCCGGCCATTTCACCTCCAACTCATCCGCGATGGCTTCCAACTGCCGCTTGCTCTTGCCGCCGAACGCGCGACATCCGACCTCCCCGAACTTGGCGCAAAGGGACTCCTGGTCGCTCGCGCTCAGGACCTGATCGCCCATATTGAACAGGACGTTGTCTTCCTTGTAGATGTGGTTCGTGAGCAGCTCGATATAGGCGCGGGCCGCGTCGACGAAGCGCCCTTCGCCTCCCGTGTCTCCCGCGCCGACGGCGTCGAGCGCGGCACCCATCTCGGCGGTGTGCCGTCGGGCGACTGTGTGCTCCTGCAGCATCACGCCGATGGGGCCGCCTTCGCGCGGAATGCCGCGCGACTCGAGCGCGGGGAAAAGCAGATCCTCCTCCTTGGCATGATGGCAAGCGTCGGCAAAGAGCCGGAAGAACTCCACGCACCGGCCCAACGCCTCGCGTTCGAAGCCTTCGCGGTTTTCAAAACGAGTTGCGAGACGATCGAGCACGACGAGCACACGCAAGATCACCTTGTGTTCGCTCTTGAGCACGGCCGACGGCATGTCGGTGTTGTTCGGATCCAACGCTTGCGTCTCCATTTCCGTCAGTCTTGGGTCCGGACGATTCCGATCGCATCGGCCGGGCAAAGATACGCACAGACACCGCATCCCACGCACCCCGCCGGCTCGATGACGGGCATGCCGCCATCGCCAAACGAAATGGCCACGCCCTTTAGCGGACACCGAGATACACAATAGTCGCAGGGCTGGCCTTTTGCAACGTAACAAAGCGCCTCGACCATGATGGCCCTGCCCATCGCCACCTCCGAGCGCGCGACCGGAACCAGCGCCTTCGGTTCGCACGCGGCGATGCACGGCATGTCCGGGCAGAGATAACACGGCGACTCGGTTGGGATGATCGCCGGTGTGCCCGCATCGGCCCCAAACTCCGGCCCCAACCGACGAATCGCGTCGTACGGACATATATCAACGCAATCAGTGCAGCGAGTGCAGACTTCCTTGAATCGGCGCTCCGAGATTGCGCCGGGCGGACGTAGCCAGACGCTGCGATCGACTCCGCGCGGTTCGGTCGCGGACGCCGTTCGGTTCCGCGCGATTGCCTCGATCGGAGCGACCGCGTTGGCCACAGCCGAACGAACGAAATCCGAGAAAAACTTTCTGCGCGACAATTGCGCCACAATTCGATCCTCAACCCGGTCGCACGCCACATTGCCGACGCCCGCATTTCCATGGGTTGCTCAGGCGACCACTGGCTAATTGCGCTGAAGCAGATCATGCCGACGAGCACCGGCGGTTGACTCCAAAAACAGCGACCTCGCCGACCCGAACATGCGAAACGACGTCTTGTGAGCGACCCACGGCCTGTATACGTGCCCGAGCAATTGCTAGCAAGACCTATGCCAAACAGGACCGGTCGAGTGAGATCATCGGCGCGATCCGCCATTCGCCGGTGCCGAAGAGGATACGTCTTCATCGAAATGGGTTTGTTATCGGGGCGATGTAAATGTCGTGTACGGTTTGCGGCAAATGGACGCACAAATCGTGCCATCACGAGTACTCCATACGGTAAGTCCGGGCGGATCGGCCGTCCGCGCATCTTGGGTGTCACGCCGACGGCGCGGCTTGTTCTACCGATCGTCGCCGCCTCGTGGTAGGATTGGGCTTTGGCAGCACGGGTCGTGCGGCTGGTGCGGTCGGCCACTGGCACTGGCATAGCCGTTGGCATAGCCGGCTTGCTGGCCCAGCTTGCTGGTCGGCTTGCCGATCGGACCTGGAGATTGGGAGAAACAACGATGATTTGGGCAAATGCGGTATCGCGATGCTTGACGGATGACGAGCCGTCGCCTTCGGTTGCGAATGAGTCGCGGGGAGTCGACGGAATCCCGCTCTCTCCGGATGCGGTGGGGGCTCGCGGTCGCGGTTTTGGACTGGGTATCGTGGGTAGGCTGCTCGGGGTTGTCGCGATGGTCGCATTGAGCGGATGCGCGCCCAAACCCATGGGCGGTCCGGTCATCCAGCCGGTGCAGCGTCAGCGCGAAAACGGGCCTGCGGTGCACGATGAGCCCGCGATTGCAGACGCCGAGGATCCCGGTGGTTCCGTCGCTGACGCGAGCGAAGACACCGAGGTAGTGGTCGATGCCGCCGCCGATACCGGTGATCCTGCGGGTACCGACGCTGCGGCCGATACAGGCACCGCTGCGGACACCGGCAATGTCGCGGATGCCGACACCGCCCATGAAGCGTCCGCCGCTCGAGTGGCAGACGCGGCTGTTGCCGATGAATCGCAGCGCGGTGAATCCGCAACGGAAGGATCTGCCGGCGATACCGAGGAAAGTGCCGAGGGCGAATCGACAACCGAGGGGCCGGCGAGCGATCCCGAGGAACCCGCCGAGGCGGAGACGTTCAGCCCCCATGACACGTCAAAGGACGCGCCGGTCGAGTTGAAGGCGGAGGGCGATCCGATCCCGGAGGTCGTGATATGGCACCACAAGAACGGGTTGCTCGAATTGCGGCGGAACGTCCTCGTGTACCCGAACGGCAATATTGTGGGTCACGGCAAGGTCGAGAGCTTCTGGGAGAACGGCAATCCACGCGGGGTCGGCGAGCTTGTTGACGGCGACTCCGTGGGCGAATGGACGTGGTGGCACGACAACGGCACGATGTGGTCCCGGGGGCGTTACCTGAACAACAAGCAGGAAGGGATCTGGATGTTTTGGAACTCCGACGGGTCGATCATGAAGACCGAGACGTGGCTCGACGGTGTTCTCCAGAAACCCTAACAGCCTGTTGAGAAAGTCCGTGGGACCGACCTTCCAGTCGGTCAAACGCCGCTGGTAGCCCGAAAACGACCGACTGGAGAATCGGTCCCACACCGTATCCTGTTTTTCAACAGGCTGTTGACCGCCTCTTCAAGAACCCGGGACGGTGTCGTTGACCCACGGGCTCGGGCGTCGCACAGCCGCCACGGGGGGTGGTCGCTGCTTCTCGGCAGGCTGCTGAGGCTCTCGGCAGTGCCCGGCAAACCCGGCCGGTGCAAGGACGCCGTTGGCCCGCATTGGTGGCCCGGCGCCCATGCGCGGCCCGTCCGCGTGCGTTGGCGATGCCGCGATAACTCCAATACACTCCCGCCATGCTGTGGATCGTGCTCACCGCGCTGATCGTTCCGGCGTTTTGTGCCGCGGGGTTGACCTATGTCGTTCGGGCTTGGGCGCTTCGCCGCGGGTTCGTCGACCATCCCGCCGGGCATAAGCAACACGCGAAACCGGTCGCGCTCGGCGGAGGCATTGCCCTCATGTGGGCGATTTGCCTGCCGATACTCGGGGGCACGCTCCTGGCGTGGCTGCTTCACGACAGCGCAGCGCCGGCGTGGTTACCCGAGGTGGTTCAAACCCATCTCGACGGTATCGCGTCAAAACTGGGAAGCGTCGCGGCGATCGTCGGCGGGGCCTTGGTCCTGCACGTCGTCGGGCTTTTCGACGACCGCCGTCCGCTCGGGCCTTGGCGGAAGTTCGCGGTTCAGATCGCCGTCGCCCTGTTTCTTGCCTGGCCGATGGGCATTCGATCGGTCGAGGCCCTTGGTCCGTTTCTATCCATCTGCATCACCGTCCTCTGGATCGTGACCATCACCAACGCCTTCAACTTCCTCGACAATATGGACGGGCTGAGCGCGGGCGTCGCGGCGATCGCGGCCGCCATTTTCGCGGTGGCCTCGATGGGCACGGGGCAGGTATTCGTGCCGGTCTTCGGGTGCGTGATCGCGGGTGCGTCGGCCGGGTTTCTCTTCTTCAACTTCGCGCCGGCGCGCATCTTCATGGGCGACGCGGGCAGTCTGGTCATCGGATATTTCGTCGCCGTGCTCACGATCCTGGCGACGTTCTACCATCCGGCGCAGGGATTGACGCCCCTGGGCGTGCTCGTGCCGCTGCTCGTCTTGGCCGTCCCGCTATACGACGTCATCAGCGTCATCGTGCAGCGCGTGCGCCTCGGCGAGAGCCCGCTGCGCGGCGATCGACGTCATTTCTCGCATCGGCTCGTGCGCCGCGGGCTGAGCGAACGATCGGCCGTCTTGACGATCTACCTCGCCACGGCCGCCACCGGCCTGCCCGCGATCGTCGTCCCGCGCGTGGATTGGCCCTTCGGCATTCTGCTGATGTTTCAGTGCGTGTGCGTGCTCGTGATGATCGCGATTTTGGAACAGACGGGGGCGAAGGGGGAGGGGTAGCACGCATATTCGCGGGCGACCGTCCGTCCGGTTCCGCAACACCTGATCCTCGCAAGATTTGGACAAATCGCGCATCAGGTGTACAGAATACTAATAATTATGTCAAAAGGATATTGACAATATAGACATTGGCGTCTAGGATATCCATGAACAAGGAACGATAGACTTGGATAACCACCATGATAGTCATTGACACTGACAAATTGGGACTGTTGATTTCTGGCAGCGGCATTCCGCAGACCAAGCTTGCTGGTGAGTCGGGCGTTTCGCGAGCGACAATCGCCAAACTCCTCTCCGGAAAGGCCGACCGCGTGCATACGCGAACCGCCGATCGGCTCGCGCGCGCACTGGGCGTGACCACCGAATCAATCCAAAAGGACAGTATCCGTAGCGCCTACCTGAATCGAGTGGCGAAGCAGAACCAGTATCTCGACTTCACCGGGCTCGGGATCGTGCGGACCGACAGACCCATGCCACTCGAGGACGGGTTTGTGCCCATCGGGCTCGAGCTAGTTAGGTCGGCAATGACTCGCGACGAAACGGATCGCACGGGGCAGTGCTCGGACATGGCTCTGCCGCACATGTTGCCGGGGGAAACGCGCTCGTCGTCCGGCGTGACATTGCCCGTCGCCCTCCAGCGCTCGAAGAGGATGTTTCTACTTGGTGATCCGGGTACCGGCAAGACGACGATCCTTCGACACACCGCGCGGTGTTTGGCCGCCGAAAGGAAGACTGAGGAGTTCGAATCGCTTGCGGGGTTCATCCCGGTCTACATCCGCCTCGGCGAATGGGCGGAACAGTTGCGCGACGACGACGGCTTGAAGTTGCTCGATGCCGCCGTGGCACAGGCCACTTCAAGCAAGGCTCCGATGTCTCACGGCGAGGCCGAAGATACGGCGATTTGGCTGGGCGAGCAGAGTCGAGCGGGTCATCTTCTCGTCCTCTTGGACGGTCTCGACGAGGCGAGTGATCCCGAGCTCCAACCTAACCTCGTTGAGAAGATCCGAGAATTCGTGGTCGACAACCGAGGCGCGTATATCTGCCTCAGCGCGCGACCGGTCGGTTTCGATAGGCCCAACCTCGGTGCCGACTTCGACGAATACAAGCCACAACGATTGACGGACGATGCGAAGCGCCGGTTCGTGGAACAGTGGTGCGCATTCAGCCACGAGCATTCCTCGAAGAAGGAGTGTGGGCAATGCGCGGAACGTGTCCAGGAGTTGACCGGAGCCATCATCGACCACCGGCGGATCAAATCGCTGTCGTGCAACCCGATGATGCTTACGATCCTGTGCCTACTCAACGAGGCCCGCGTGCGATTACCACAGCGACGCTTCGAGCTCTATGAGAAGATCGTCGAAGCCCTCCTCTTCGTTTGGGAGCAGACCAAACGCCGAGGCACGGGCACCGCGATCGAACGGGCAATCGATCTTGACGATCGGGACGTACAAGCGGTGCTGGAGACCATCGCGCTGGAAATGCAGCGCAACGATTGGACCCTCGTGCGGCGTTGGTGGTTGATCGAGCAGATGGCGCGTTTCTTGCGGGAAGAGCTTGATTATGCGGATGATGCGGCTCGCGGCACGGCGGAGTCATTGCTGCGGATGCTGCAACATCGAGCGGGATTGCTCGTCGAGCGCGGCCCGGATCGTTTCGCATTCCAACACCTCGCGTTTCAGGAGTTTTTCGCGGCGTGCGCGGTGCTCAATACCAAGGAGCCCTTGGAGATTGTGCAGGACTATCGGTTTCATCCCCGCTGGCGGGAAGTTGTTCGGCTGGTCGGCGGCGAGATTGACCGCCACGACGCGCCGAGGCTGATCAGTATTCTTTTGGATGACCCCGATCCGACGGGGCGTTTGCTCCGTCGCGGACTCTTGATCGCACTGGGATGTCTTGCCGACGGTGCCCGCGTGACTCACCAAGCGGTTCTGGACAACCTTCAAGCTGAGGTGGAGAAGCTAGGTACGACGCGGTGGCTCGGTATTTCACTAGAGGCGCTTGGTACTCTCAATGAGCTGGGCGGGACACGCCTCGAAGAGTTTTCGATCGATTGCAAGAACCGATTGTTGTCGATGGCGGAACAGCGCTTGTCGGAACAGGAAGTTCGTCAACTCAGTTCATGGGCATATCCAGAACTGGCGAAGGAGCGTTTCGACGAGGCGATCAAGGCAAATACCCCCGCCATGGTTGGGCAAACCGAATCTACGCCAGTCGCGCTTCGCTTGATCAAGCTCGGCGACCCGGCAGACTTCTTCGTGATTCCCAATTTTCTTGATTGCTCCCAAACGGAATTTGTGCGGCGGGTGATTCATCAACTTGCAACCGATGAATCGCCGGCCCTCAGGATCATGTGCGCTATCATGTTGTCGCAATTCGGTAGAAGGAACAATCGAGCGCGCGCGGCGCTCACCCAAGCGTTCACGCGTGAAACGGATGACAACGTTCGTGCCCCGATTGCGATGGCGTTGAGGGTATTTGTCGGACA